>NZ_JBFWMI010000016.1:0-44037 GCF_050251695.1 Macellibacteroides sp. | reverse complement strand
GGCAGCTGTTTCGGAAGAGGATTTGCTGATAAGGGATGTGGACAGTCTGGTGGCGTCGTTGGCCTATGTGGCCCGCCCAACAGAGAAACAGCGGATGATTGCCCGCCTCTCTACGCTGCGGGAACGGCTGGTGAAGGTCTCCGCCCTCTTGAACCGCCCGCCCTCGGTGTTGTAAAGAAGGGGCTCGCGCCCCTTTATTATAGTTTTTGTTGTAAAAGTATAATAAAAAATGGACTATTTTAAATTTTGATCTAAAATTAAAATAAGGAATAGAAGGAGCTCCTTTTGTATAATAATAGCTTGGATTTGCAAAAGTGGTTCTTTCTCTTCTATACCAAAAAAGAAAGCCCTGCCGGCATGGGCAAGGCTTATTAACTCTTTTAGAGTGCAGAACATCGGGACTTAGCCGATGCGGGCACTTATTTCGGTACAAATATACAATAATATAATGGATTCTTTAATTTGCGATTCGCGAATTGCAAATATATGAAATAAAGAATTGTATGTCAAATAAATATATGTGTTAAAGTGCTGTTTGTATTTATTTGTATTTTAGATTGCAAATTCAATTAAAGGGGCGAACTTGCCTTTGTCTGCTTCCCGAAGAGCGCGTAAATAGGTTTTTCGTATTTCGGATTCGGAGGATAGATTTTGTGATCCTCCCCATTTGAAAACGGGCTCTCCGTATAATTTGCTAATAAGAATGTCTGCAATAAGACGTGAATGCCTACCGTTTCCATTCGGAAAGCAGTGAATTGAAACAATTCTATGTTTAAACCGAATTACTCTTTCGTGGGGGGTAAAGGTGTTATTGATATGCCAGTACAGAAAATCGTCGCAAAGCATTTTTAGTTCAGTTCCGATTTGGTACTTATCTACTCCGATATTTTTATTAGTGTTTCTGAATTGTCCTGCCCATTTCCAGACTCTCCCATACATTCGTGTATGCAGATCTCTAACAAAATCTGCAGTGATTAAATCTTCAGCAGTTTTCTTAATTTTTATAGACCATTTTATTGCGTCTTCAATATTTAATTGTTCCCATTCATCAAGTTCATTTCTTGTTGTGATGGTTTTTATTTTTAATCCTGATTTTTCGTCTTCATCTATAGGAGTTTGCCCTTCAATGTAACTTAAATTTATTCCCATAATTTCTCGGGATTCTCTGCAAGCTCTGCAGATATTTCTTTAATAGAATTTTTAATTCTCTTTTCACTTATCTTTTGATCTTCTAATGACATCGTTTTATTTGCTCGTATGACAATTTCCTTTGCCATTTTTTCGGCTTGTTGTTGTATTAGCTCTGATAAGCTGGATGTTTCCATGGGGACAATTGCATAAACAAGTCTCATATTCATTGCTGCGGCCGTTTCTTCCAGACTGTTCAAAGTTATAGTACCGGCTTTTTCTCTTTCCTGAATTTGTTTGATTGCTTGTGGAGTTTTATTCATTTTGGTAGCTAGTTGACGCATATTCATCCCAATTGCTTTTCGAACGGCTTCAATCCAGCCCCCCATAGGTTTACTATCAGGAAGTACTCCACTAAAAGCCTTGATTTTTCGATCAATCTGCTCTAGATATAGTTTGTTAGCTCTATTTATCATAAATATATATGTTTAAATATTGGTGCAAATATACACATATATGTTTATAATAATAGAAATAAATAAATATATATGTTTAAAATTGTCTCTTGTTAAGTAAATCGCATCTTTATGATTAATATCCCGGGTTTTGCGTCATACCCGGATTTATATCTATTTCTCTTTGCGGGATTGGGAATAGTAGTTGATAGTCTTCGAGCTTCAATTCCGACTTTGCCAAACCGTTCCGTTTTAAAAAGGCAAAGTATCCGACCTGGTCTGTCAGCGCTATTTTACGGGCTTCTTTAATTCCTGTAATTACATCCGAAGTTTCGGCTATTCCCTTTGCACGGGTTACCATTTTCAGGTAGTTGAGGGCAGCGGCGTCATTCCCCAGATGCGCTTCGCATTCGGCCAACGAGAGTAGTACATCCGTATAGGTTAAAATGGGGGTATTGAATAGTCCCAATATCAACTCTTTGCTGGTTGGGGTATAACTTGTGGTGCTTTCAAGCTGATAAAAGTTGTTTGAAACAACCTTCGCCAATAGTGATTTCGCCTTGCTATATTCGCTTTGGTACATATGAATATTGGCAAGAATTATCCGGGCAACATCCTTTGAGACAAAAAGAAGATCATTTAAATCGGAAGTGGCAAACCGGTTCTTTTTTTCGTCTGATTTGCTAATGGCTGTTTCTAAATTTGAAGTAAGGGCTTGGAAAATATCTTTTTCCGAAGTACGAGGTAAATATAAACTATTTAAATCTGGCACCGTTGTCAGGTACGGAACGCCTCCCCAATACACAACCATATTGTAGTAACAGATTGCATTGAAGGTGTTTAAATAGTCCGGATAAGCCGATTCTCTCGTTGCATCTGCTTCAAGTATGATAAGATTACGATTGATAGCCCGATAATATTTAGAAAAAATATCGTTTATATTTCCGTTGGATGAAGACAGCGGTGCCCGGAATTCCCAATCGGTCGTAATTCCGGAGTATTTCGCTTCCAGGGTGTTGGAGCTTGTTATGACTTCCGACAAAGACGAGGCATACGCATAAAAAGCCTGCACACCAGCCTCGCCTAGTTTGGGAAGTGGGGCACTGGGATCTCCTTCCTGACTTATTGTAAGAATGGCGACTTTCTGGTCGCGGAAGTCATAAATTGCAACGGAGTCGGTTACGTTTCTTCTGGAGGCCGACGGCTTTATGTTTACTTTCAATACATTATTTTCAAGCGCTTTTTCAACCTTTATCAATGTTAGACCGGGAGTTTCATACAATTTATCAAACATACTTTCATGTATTGAATGGATGCCGTCTGATTCCTGTGTGTCGAGGGTGAGTGGAATGCTCGTGCTTATTTTAATGGAATATTCGCCTCCTTCTTTGGGTACGGTTATCCGGGATGTCTCCAGCGTTACAGGGGTGCCGTTCCCGGCAATCTCGTTACCTGCAATGCCGTCGTCGTTCCAGTCGAAGAAATAGGCCAGATCTTTAACCGATACCGTTTTGCCCAAACTGTTGTATCTTGAAACAACATTGCTTGCGATAGATGGCAACTTGCTGTTTAATTTGTTGCGGTCCTTTTTAATTTGTTGCAGGGAGGTTTCAGAAAATTTACCTTCTTGCCCAAACTCTTCGCTAAGCTTAGCCAGGTATTCGGTTAGTACGGCTTCGGACCTGTCCACCAACAATAAGGAGGAAATTGCAAGGAGTGCCCCGGCCTCGTCCGAACCGGTAGTTATAGAATATTGGGAAACATCTACATCCAGAAACCGCTGGAGGCCAAATGCGGTAAGCAGCTCTTTCTGAGCCTGTTTGTTGGCGTCTGAATAAGATTTGTTTTGTCCGGTTAAGTTGATAATCCGTTTGTATTTAAGATGCGTCAGGATGTTTACATTTACAGTGGATTGATCCGCCAAATTAACAACGGCCATCAACGTTAAAGTTCCCCGTGACAACTGGCCATCTACTTCATTAAAGAAATATCCATTGGCCTTGAGCTGGGCAAAGGGTGTTTCGAACTCCTTCGAACCGAAAGAAAAACTTCCCGTATTATCGGATATTGTAGTGGAATAAATACTTCCCAGAGGTTGCATTTCGGCATCCATCGGTTGTACATCGATGGTGGATCCGCTTACAAACGGGCCCTTCTCTACTTTTCCATTCACATTGTAATTAACAGGCGTATACCCGCCTTTTTCGTCTTCAGAACAAGATTGAAAAGCAATACATGTTACTGCAACACCAAATCCGATCAGAATATTTCTTAAATCCATAGTGTAATAATTTTCGAACCCCTATTAGATGCGCCTTTGGGAACAATCACCCACGGTAAACCGGCCGCAACCTAATGAAATCCTTGTTTTCATTCAGTTAATAAAAGGATGTTTAATTGTATTTAAGGCTCCACAAATATGAAACTTTATTTTTTAATTAACAAATAAATTGATAATTCAATAAGAGGGAAAAGTTCTGTACGGCATCAGCCGTTCTCTTATCATACAACATTGCTTTTACTTCGAATTGAGTTATGCTGAATCCGTTGGATATTTAATTCTTGTTGGAATATAAATTGGAGGTGTTTCGTTTTATTGCAATATGTATCTGTTAGAATGTATAGAGTTATTTGTGTTTTCTTCTTTAGGTTGTTGAATAAATGCTGTAAATGGCTTAAATATAGATTTATACGGTTTTGTTTATTTTTGAATTTATTTTGTTAAACTGTTTCATTATTTGTGTTGTTATGTAATATATTGTATATTTGCAACGCCTAATAATAAATATATCATGATTGGGAAAAATCTGAAACTTTTTAGAGATGCTAATATGTACACCCAGGATCAAGTTGCCTCTTATCTTGGAGTGGAGCGGGGTACATTGTCGAATTATGAAAGAGAAACACGTGAAGCGCCTCTCGAGGTGTTGGTAAAACTGAGCAGTCTGTATGGTGTAGAGCTTTCTGATTTTTATGAAGAGGATCAGGATAAGGTTGAAGATAAACTGGTTTGTTCTTTTCGAATGGAAAATCTCTGTGATGACGACATGAAACAAATTTCAAAGTTTAAAGATATGGTTATGGGATATCTCAAAATGGAAAGGTTGTTATAGATTATGATAAAGGATGTAATAAAAGTTAAAGAGACTGCTTTTCGCGACAAAGTTAGAGTAGGACCTGGTGATCCGGTAAACCTGAAGCGCCTGTTACTTGATCTGAATGTGCTTACAATGTACGCTCCAATGAGTGAAACTTTTTCAGGGATGTGTATCAAAAGGAAAAATAGCAGTTTTATTCTTATTAACTCAAATCACTCCCGAGGAAGACAGCATTTTACAATCGCGCATGAATTTTTTCATCTTTTTATTCAGGATAACTTTGAACTTCATGTGTGTAATCCCGGCGTAAATAAAGAACCTCAGGAGAAAGAGGCCGATTTTTTTGCATCATTACTGCTAATGCCGGAAATAGGTATTTTAAGGATGCTACCTGAAGCTGAACTGGAAAATAAAACGGTATCTCTTGCTTCCGTTATTAAATTAGAACAATACTTTGGTGTTTCGCGTACAGCAATGCTAGTCCGTTTAAAAGATATCGGCCTTATTACCAAGAGTCAGTTTGATGCTTTGAAAATGATTCCGGTATTAAAGTCTGCTCTTGAACATGGATATGATTTGGCCCTTTATAAGCCAGGTAACGAAAATTTGGTAATTGGTGATTATGGAATGAAGGCTCGTCAGCTTTTTGAGGAGTCTAAAATTTCTGAGGGTCACTATCTGGAATTACTGTCAAAGATTGGTATCGATCCAACCCTGGAAGAATGAAATGGGAAAGGATATTAAAATTATTCTGGATGCGGATGTGATTATCCATTTTATAAAAGGTGAATGTTTATCATTATTACCTCAAATTCTGCCGAATTATTCTTATGTTTTATTGAAGATGGTGTTTGATAGGGAGTTGCGTGATTTGCATCGGACGCAAATTATGCAACAAATAACTATCTTGAAGAATATAACGATGGTGGATTGGGAACCAAAAGGTGAAGCATTGGGTGAATTTCTTAAGTTGAATAAAAAATTCGGTTTAGGCGAAAGTTTATCCATGGTTTACTGTAAATATAACAACGATGTGCTGGCAAGCAGTAATTTAAAAGATATTATTTCGTATTGTGAAGAAAATAAGATTGTATACTTTACGACGTTAGATTTTATTTATCAAGCTTTCCATACAAAAATCATGACCGAAAAAGAATGTGATGATTTTATTACCAAGGTTCTCGCGAAGGGTAGTAAGTTACCTGTAACCTGTATTGCGGATTTTCATCCGCGGATTACTCTTTAGTTTTTCGGGTGCTGAAAGGGCTGTTCTTTACCCTGATATTAAGAAGCAGAAATCAAGACTGCGCCTGTGCGGACTAAAGCTGTTATTGGGTTCAATAGTACTTGTCGATTCCGCCGAAGCCGGACATTATTTTATTCTCTTTTGTTTTGTTGATAAAGTTGTTGAGGCGCTTTTCAAATTCTTCGGGGCGTATCTCTGCGGCCTGGATGTAGGCTATCCGGATGCGTTTGTATGTATCGGAGAATTGTTGATAGTTATTCCATACGGTTGGGTCTGCTTGCAATTTGTTGAGGATGTTATCGGGGAAGACAAAGGGTTCCGACAATACATTTCGTATTTTGTCCACTAGTTTGGGGTGGATCAGGTTGTTTTCCAGCAGCCACCGGAGTCTTTCCTTGTTGGCTTGCGAGTAGGGGCTTTTGGGTTTTCTGGGGGTGAAGCGCTGAATTTTATGTTCTTTGTCGAGCGACTTTATCGTACTGTCTATCCACCCGAAACAGAGGGCTTCTTCGACAGCGTCGTTGTAAGTGATGCTTTTTTTGCCCGACGATTTATGGGGAAATACAAACCAGACTTCCCGGGCCGTCTCAAAGTTGTCGTTCAGCCACTTGCGCCAATCATCCCTGTGTTCAAAATACTTTGTTTCTATCGTCATATCTGGTTGTTCTGATCCGGTGTCGGTTACCTGCTTCATGTTACGTAAATTGCCTTTCAAAGCATTGCCGTGAGTTTGCGGATTTTGGCGAGACGCTCGGAAAAAGTTTTGTCCTGTCGTGCCAGCTGCATATTGTAGCGTGCTTGCATACGCACCAAAGTATCGGCATCTAATCCTAAAGCGGCTTCGGCAAGCATGGCAAGTTCGGCGTTTACCTGCCGTTTGCCGTTCAATACCTCGTTGAGTAAAGTGTAAGAAATACCCATTTCTGAGGCAAGGCGGCGTTGCGATATCCCGAGATATTCGATTTCGTCTTTAAGTATTTCGCCCGGGTGAATGGGGAAATAAGGTGTGTATTTGTTAGTTGTTGTTCCCATACTTTTTTATTGACAACAATTGCTTCAATATTTAACAAATATAACACCTGTTTTTTATATTCACAAATATATGAACTACATTAAAAGAAAGCCCTGCCGTTTAGGGCAAGGCTTTCTTGATCTTTTACCATACTACGGTTGTATGGTTTACTTACAGGGATTAACGTTGTATTAAAAGAGAGGATGCCCTAGCAGGGGACTGATGTTTACAATTAAAGAAGATAGCTTTTCGGCTGGTATTCTTGTTGTTTCGCTTGTTGAGAGACTTTCTATCACCAGGTCGTTGAAATAGGCTTTACCTTCGGTGGAGGCTTGTCGGTATTCGTTAATCAAATTGTTTACGATTTCTTTCATCTCCTGGGTTTTGATTCTTGAATAAGATTCTAATACTTTTCCGTTATCGAAATGAATAGTAACGATACTTCCTTGTTCTTCCATAATTAAATTTCTGTTTAATAATTAATAAAATATGTAACTTTTCTTGTGTTTTGGTTACTTAGCAAAGATATATAAATTTATTGATTATTTTCAGTATTTGTAAAAGAGGCCTTCTTTTCTCTTCTTTTTCTTGATTCATTGCTTTATAATCTGGTATATTCTTTTCATCATTATATCTTGCATTTGCAAAAGTGGTTCGGATATTTGTAATTTGTGTCAATTCACTATGGGAAAAATATACCCTGGATACTTTGAAGACTTAAAATGAATGATCCTGAACAGGGATAATGACAAAGATATTTTGCTTATTAACGGATTATGTTTAACTTTCCGGTTTTTTTTGGAATGGGGGCGGATACGCGACTTCTCCTTTTATAAATTGATAAAAATAGTATGAAAAAACAGATGAAACTGTCGCCAAGCGGCAAGAAGTGGTATGAATGGAATCGATTTTTCAGTGTAGTTTTTTTAGTGTGCACGATGTTTAATTTTGTTCCCGCTACCGGGCAGAAGTCAGCCAAACCAATGTTGTATAAGGTGAATTATGCATCAAAAGACTTTACTCAAACGCCTTACAGAATTAAGACAAACGAGCCTGTAGTGGGTGAAGTGCTGCGATCGCAAGTGTATGAAGTGCTTGCCGTGGAAGGCGACTGGTTAAAGATAAAGCTCAGACACGGTGAATATTATCTGTATAAATCGCGCCTTGACAAAGTGGATAAGCCGGATGTGGTGGCTTCTCCCTGGGCCAAAGAGTGGTTTGCCTATAACGATGCTTACATCGGTACGGCCGGTGAGTGGGGCGAGGTGGCCGACGACTGGACCAAACCGGTTACCCGTGCCGAAATGGCGGAGTTTCTTGTGCATGATATCATGGAGAATATTTATGGCAACTGGTCGGTGAAGTTTACGTTGAAAGGGGTAGTGGAAGCTCCCGTACAGGGTTTCTTTACCGATACGGAAAGTTTTTATGCGGGCCGGTTGGCTTACTGGGGGATTGTTCCCGGCGGAAAGTTCAACCCGCAGGGTACGGTTACTTACGGTGAGATGACGGATCTTGTTTTCAAGCTGATGGAGTACGACAGCAAGCGCGACAACCGGAGCAGCAGGCTGACCAAAGCGGATATTGCTGCATTCGGCATAGGCGGCGACAAAAATCCCAATGCTCTTTGTACCAAGGAGCAGGCCCGGATGCTTTGCGACAAGGTTTTGATATGGAACCACGATCAGGAACGGGTGACCGGTGCCAAGTATGAGGCGACTGCGAATGTGAAGTATGGGGGTACTGTATCTATGTGCGATGGTACGTTTACCATAAAGACCATGCTGGGTAAAAAACCAAATCAGCCCCATCTTTTTGTCAATGCCGCGGGCAAGGTGGAACTGAGCAATTCTCAGAAGCAGCAGTTCCGGATTACATACAAGAAGACCGCTTTGAATATGAACAGGCAGCCTATGTCTTTATTCACCATTCAGACCATGGATGGCCGATACCTGGGGATAGCGGGTACGCCTGTTAACGGCAGCCGGCTTATTGCCCAGAAGGAGGAGTTCCTGTGGTGGCTGGAGCATGGACCATCCGAAGATTACCAATATACCACTTTCATGGAAGTGCCCTTTAATTATCATCAGATTGTGAATGTATCGGGATGGAAAACTACCGACGGTACGCCTGTAATCACATGGTTTTGGCGACATGGAACAGGTTCCGATGCCAACAACTGTAAGTTTATCTTCAGCAAAGTAAAGTAGCTCTCTTTTCCCTTGTGAAGGGGGGCTTCTACCCTTGTGAAGGGTAGCACCTTCTTTTCCTTGATGAAAAGAAGCAAAAATCAAGACTGCGCCTGGTTGAGCTAAAGCTGTCTGCTGGAGGCTGAACGGAAATAAACTCGCTTCGCTCAAACAGATTTCCGTTTTAACCGCTTCCATCAGTCAGCTTTTTAACGCTCCCCCAGCCGAGGTCGGGTCCTTCTTTGCGGCTCGCCTCCGGCATCGCCCGTTCCTATCACCTCCAACCTGCCCCTACCATCTGCCCATTTCCATCTTTCATCAGAACCTGCATTTACCTTCTGCCTAATCCCATTAGCTTGGTTAGATAGCCCTCTATACTGCCCCTGTGAACCAGAACAGCGCAGCGCATTTACGAATGAGACGTCAAAGTTTGAAACGGCAGCCGGCGGAACGGATATCAACCAGCAGAAAGTTAGAATAATTAGGTGCTGATTTTGCGCATCCGCTTGTAATAAAAAATTGAAAATAATGAAGTTATATCATTTTTTTTACTATATTGCTGCCATATTAACTACCTTATTTAAAGGTGGTAAAGGCTTCCGGAACACTATTTTATTAGAACACTAGTTAGGTATGAACAGAAAACGATATTGGGAGAATTTTGATTTGCCGAATGACGAATTTACATTGATTCAGATCAGTTCGGTCAGATTATTGGAGAGCGGGCTGTTGCGTTGCAGATCTCGTTTGTCGGAGCTTCGAAATGCATTGAATGTGGAAAAATCATCTCTGCGCAAAACGAATTGGGGTGTTGCTTTTGCCCTGTTGCTGATTTTTATCGGTGCTTTTATTTCATTTACGGTCTTTATCAAAGATGAGTCCCTCTCTATACCTGGCATCCTGCTTATGTTGGCTGGTTTGTTGGTTGTATACATTTCTGATAAGTTCTGGTCTTCACGTTCTGCTTCGTTATTTCCGGCGGATGTTGTATTGGAGAAGTTTAACTTATTGAAGGGTTTGCAGGATGTTGTTACGAATATCAACGCAATGTGGCCCTATGAATCGGCTCCTTTGGAATCAGTAGAGATCAATTATTTATATAATTTGCCCGCAGATCTGCCACAATTTCTGAAAGAAGCCGATCGGCTTATCTCCGATTTTGAAAATGAGGCGCGGGTTGCAATCGATAAGAAGTACTGTCAATATAAGAAAACATTGTATGTATATAACTGATTTTCGGATTCTTCTTATGGATTGTTAAGGCATGGATTTGTAAATTGTTGGCGTAAATGTTCTTTGTTCTTTGTATAATTAATTGGAATATTTGCACGGTTAATAAATCCGGCTGCTTTTTTTGTTTTAAATGTAAACACAATAAAGGATTTGAATAATAGCGATACGTCAAAAACTAATAAGTATTTGAGTATGTAAACATTAGCCAATGTTTGTGCCAATTATTTAGTCGTAAACATCCATGGATCCGATTACCTAGTCCATGGCATATATGTAATTTATTTATGGATGATGTAAAAACCCTCAGTTTCAAGGACCATAAGTCCTGTATTTATTACACCGCAAAGGAGAAAAACGGTTTTAGAAAGCAGACGCTGACTGAAAACGAATCCATTGAATTTCATAAAGGGGATTGTAATCTGTTTCTGTTCGGAATGGATGGCGACCTTATCATTTCTGATAGTGAGAACCGGATGCAATTATCCGCCGGAACGATGTCACTCTGTACATCGGGAGATGCCTCCATACACATAACCAGCCTGAACAGGGCCGAACTGCTGATCCTTAAATTCAAGAATCTGGAAAGTCTGGTGTTGGAATATATGCTTCAAAAATGCACGAACGAGATTGTAGAGAGGGCATTCACTCAAACCCGGATTATCGAAGAGATGCAGCGTTTCCTTTTCTCGGTCGACGATTATATAAGGGCGGATATCTATTGCCAACATCTGCATGATCTTAAAATAGAGGAGTTTTTTCGTTTGATGGCCATCTTTTATCCTGAAGAATCCTACACCTCGTTTCTGGCTCCGCTCCGTACCAGCAACAGGATGTTCAGACATCAGGTGTTGTCTAACTTTCATCCTTTGATAAATGTTATTGAGCTTGCAGAAAAGTGTAATATGTCTGTGCGAAACTTTTCACGACGTTTCACCGAGGAGTTCGGAGTTTCGCCGGGAAAGTGGATTGCAGATAAAAGGGATGGACAAATACTTCAGAGCTTATCGTTTCACGATGCGGAGATGAATGCAATATCTGAAAAGTTTGGTTTTGCATCGTCTTCTCATTTTACAAATTATTGTAAGAAGAAATTCAATGATACACCCAATGGGCTCCATCAGAAACTCCGGTCTTTTTACACGCCGCTGGACGGGAAGACTTCCAATTACGCTGATAAAAAGTTTAATTCATTTTGTCTGAGACCGATCAAAATATAATATAGGTAGCATAAAAATGAAATATCTCTGTATGATTCTTTCCTGCTTTTCAGGTTAAAGAACATACATGAGATATTCTAAAGGAATAAGAAAAGTAGTGTTCGCTGGAGATTTATCTGAAATCAGTTAGAAGAAATATTCCTTTGCGACAAATATTCAAACTATTTTTTTTAATTATCAGAGCGAATCATGCCAATTTATTGCAAATTACTGACATTATGCTTTGATTTTAACGATTCGATAATTATACAACTCTCTTATATACGGGCCTTTACCCATAAGTTGCCATGGCTTGATCAGTATCGTCTCATATTGTGTTACAACAGGCCACTGACTATCATTGCAGGTGGTTATGGCTTTACAGGTATAAAACAGAAAAGGTTGCCTTGTTTGGGCAACCTTTCCTGTTTGTGGATCTTATTTTATCTCAGAATCAGATAATCAGCTTCTTTACATTCTTTTTTTCCTCGGAGTTTTCCTTGATGTCGAATTTTTCGTAAACGGAATTCTGACTGATAAATTCGGGCACAATCTGTTTCATGATGCGTACCGTGTCCAACACCTTTCCGGAGCGTGCGTTTTCGGTAAGGAAATCGATGCGGGGCTCTACTTCCCTGTAGTCGTATTCCCTTACTTTGGCTACACGGATCTTTTCGTGCGGGGTAGGCAAGGTATTCTCTTCGTCGCTGAGCAGCTCTTCGTAGAGTTTTTCGCCCGGACGCAGACCGGTATATTCGATGCGGATGTCTTTATCTGGTTCGAATCCGGCCAATTCGATCATACGTCGTGCCAGGTTTGCAATCTTTACTGGTTCGCCCATCTCGAATATGAAGATTTCGCCACCCTTACCCATGGTTCCGGCCTCAAGTACTAAACGGCAGGCTTCGGGGATGGTCATAAAGTAGCGGATGATGTCCGGATGCGTCACCGTAACCGGTCCGCCGTTGGCAATCTGCTCGCGGAAACGGGGTATCACCGATCCGTTGCTGCCCAGTACGTTTCCGAAACGGGTGGTTATAAATTTAGTGGATCCCTGCTTGCTTCCGTTCTTAAGGGCGGTTGCCAGACTCTGAACGTATATTTCTGCCAGACGTTTGCTGCAACCCATTACATTGGTGGGATTCACGGCCTTGTCGGTAGACACCATCACGAAGCGTTCCACATTGTATTTTACGGCCATATCGGCAACGTTGCGGGTACCCCGTACGTTTACGCGGATGGCTTCGCAGGGATTGCTCTCCATGAGGGGCACATGCTTATAGGCAGCGGCATGGAATACCACGTTGGGCTGATAGCAGCCGAAAATGGAATCTACACGGGTTTCGCTGCGCACATCACCAATCACCGGGGTGAAAGGCAGGGTTGGGAACTTCTCTTCAAGCTCGAGACGCAGGTTATGCATAGGTGTTTCGGCACTGTCGAACAATACCAGGTGCTTGATATGGAATTTAGCAAGCTGCCGGCATATCTCGCTGCCGATGGATCCGGCGGCACCGGTTACCATCACAGTCTTTCCGGCAAGGCTGTTGCCAATCTCGCTCATGTTGATCTTAATCTCGTCGCGTCCCAGCAGGTCTTCGATGCGTACCGGACGAACCGTACGGCGTACCTTTCCATCCATCAGTTCTTCCATCGGGGGGAGGATAAGAGTCCGTAAATTCAGTTTCTCGCAATAACGAATCAACCGGTCTTGTTCTTGTTTGGCATCGTTTACCCCTACAAACAGAATCCCTTCCAGGGCATTCCGGTTCATCAGGGTGGTGAGTGCCAGCCTGTCTTCCACATAATAAACCGGCAACCCTCCGATGCTCAGCTCTTTTCCCTTGGGACCAACCACCAGATAGCCTCCTACTTTATATTCGCTCAGGTAGGCGTGGGGCATCAGGGCTGCTGCGGTGATGCTTTGGGGAGTGGTTCCGTAGATAAGGAGGCTGCGCTGGGTCTTGCCCGTATTGTTTAATATAAAATTGTAGATGTTGATCAGCGTTACACGCAGGCCCACAAGTAATGCACTGGTAGTCAGCGTATCGATAAAGAAGCACATCATCCAGAATTTCATGGGTTTGGGCGATCCAAGCATGTAGACTAATAGCAGTAACAGGGTCGATTTCGCCACTGCAGCTAGTCCGATTCGCCACAATTCCTGCAGGGTGGAATGGCGTACCACTCCCTTGTAGGGTTGAAAAACGGCAAATGACAGAATGCTTGCAAAAATGGAAAAGGTCCCCATCCGCAAGAACATGGCCAAATCTACATTCAGATTGATGGCATAACGCAGAAAAAAGATGGTGAATAATGTTACCGCAGTGGAGGTAGTAAGATCTGCAGTAAATATAATCCAACGGCTTAGATACTTAATCTGGGCTAGTTTGCTTAACTTAGCTTGAATGTTCGTTTTCATTTCTAAAATTTTAAAGGGTTCTTTTGGCTTAAGGGCTTCTTGTGCAGCATACCAAAGGTTCGTCACCCCCACGGGAATGACAACAAATGGTTTGTTCGTAACAGATATACTGACTACAAAGATGTGATATATTTTTGTATTTTCAACATCTTTTTATTAAAAAATAGCATCGGAACTCTATTTTTCATTGAAAAATAATAGAAATTTAATGGTTTTGCAATCTATTTTATTGATTCTCTTTAACAAAATCCCATTACATTAAACTAAAAGGGACAGCACCTCCTTTCGGAGGCCTGTCTGTGTGGATTGTACGGATTAAAGGGTTCCGATGGCCCTTCTGTTTTTTCCCTCTTTCTTTTGTAAATCGTCGCCCAGGTCTTCCCTGGCTTCGTTGGCCATTTGTTCCAGTCTGCCGGCAGCTTCGGGATATTGCGAAAGAACGTTATAACGCTCGCCGGGATCTCTGCGTAAATCGATCAATATCTTCTCTTCCAACATCTTATTTTCGTCCACCCGGCCCGGCATGCCATCGTTTCCGGGGGCAAAACCTTCGTAAGTACGTGTGGGGTGAGGGAAGATGAGTTTAAACTCGCCATCACTTACAGCTTCCAGGCTGTTTCTTCTGTAATAATATAGAAAGCTGGTTCGTGGAGTAGATTTTGTATCTCCTTGCAATAGAGAGAACAGATTTACACCGTCCGTTTTATGAGACGGCATCGCTGCACCGCTGATATGGGCAAAGGTAGGCAGCAGGTCGATGTTTACGGCCAGTTTGTTGCATACAGATCCTGCAGGAATGGTTCCTTTCCATTGCATCAGGCAGGGTACACGCTGACCACCCTCGAAGCTGGTGCCCTTGCCTTCCCTCAGACCGCCTGTGCTTCCGGCATGGTTGCCGTAATTAATCCATGGTCCATTGTCGGAGGTTACCACCACCAACGTATTCTCATCCAGACCCTCTTTGCGTAGCTTCTGCAGTATTTGCCCTACACTCCAGTCAATTTCCATTATCACGTCGCCATACAGTCCCTGTTTGCTTTTTCCCTTAAACTTATCCGAAACAAACAGCGGAACGTGGGGCATGGGGTGGGCCAGATAGATAAAGAAAGGACGTTTTTTGTTTTTGTCAATAAACTGGATGGCCCGTTCGGTGAAGTTGGTTGTAAACTGACTTTGATCCGGGTTGTATGCAATCACCTTGTCTCCTTCGTATAAAGGTAAATCCGGATAGGTTCCGGTTGGATGATGGGGCCACATGTCGTTGGAGTAGGGAATGCCGTAATACTCGTCGAACCCGTTGTGTGTGGGGAGGAATTTGGTATGGTGACCCAGGTGCCACTTACCGTAGGCGGCGCAGGCATATCCTTTTTGTTTGAGCACCTCAGCCATCGTGCTTTCGTTTTCATTGATGCCCGTAACCGCATCCGGACCGGGTGCTCCTGAAAAACCGATACGGTTGGGATAGCAACCGGTAAGCAGTCCCGCACGCGAGGCTCCGCTTACCGCCTGTACGGAGTAAAAACGGGTGAAACGCATGCCCTCGTTGGCCATCTTGTCGAGGTTGGGTGTTTCGTATCCAATAGCTCCCTGGGTTCCGATATCTCCGTAGCCCATGTCATCCATGAGGATGACAATTATATTGGGCTGTTTCTGTGCTTCTGCCGTAAAAATTGACAGCAACGCCGCTGCCGGTAATACTAGTTTCTTTTGTATCCGATTCATGGTTTATCCTGTAAGTTGATTAACTGGTCTTCTTTCAGGATGTAAAGATAGTTTTTTTCGGTAAAACTATTCTACAATCAATTCGTCGAAGTATACCCAGGTGTCTTGCTGTGCTCTTACATGGTTTGCCGGACATTTGCCGGGGTTGCCGAACTCAACTTTCAGGAAGCGCCCTTTCTGAGGGTGTACATCCAGATGGATATCTACGACTTGAGTACCCTCTGCAAAGTTTTGCGCCTGTGTGCGTTGGATGGTGGCCACCTGGTGGTAGCTCTGACCGTTGTCCGACAGATAGAGTTTTACATACCGGGGCGGATGTACCCCCATGCCGAAGTTGTTGAGGGACCCCAGACTTACACGGGTGATTTTTTGTCGCTCTCCCAGGTCAGCCACGAAGGATCCGTCTTGTGCATACCAACCGCACCATTCACCGTCGGTATGGCGGTCGCTTCCCCTCAGTCCGTTGGTAAGCAGACGGGTGTTGATATTTTCTCCGGTCACCGGTTTGGCTGTTGCTATATTGAAATGTACCGGCAGGGTAAGCACCTCGCCTTTTTGTTCGGATCCGTTGAAGGTAGCCGCCTTCAGGTTGCAATTGCCGGCGATGGTGAGAGGCGTTGAGTAGAGGGCCGACCGGCCATCGGGTGCGTCTCCGTTGGTAGTATAACGAATCTCCAGGTCCGGTCTGATACAGCTTAAGGAAATCTCCAGTTCACCGTTGCGGGGTAATACCTTATGGTCGATGTTGTACATGGAACGGGCATAATCGATTCCTTTATGCGAAAGATGAAGGTTAAAACGGTCCAGTCGGCTTAAGAAGCCGGTCCAGTCCTTTTTCCCCTTTTCGCTCCAGGCTACCTCGGCCAGGGCGGCCAACCGTGGGTAAATCAGGTACTCCACATCCTGGGGGGTACTGCAGAATTCCGTCCACAACGAACCCTGGATCCCTTGCAGCAGTTGACTGTAACCCGGTTTCCATTTATCCTTTACCGGCTCATATTGGTATACATCCTTCAGGGTATTGTTCCCAAAATAGGTGAGAGGCTCGAACCATTGGGGACCCTGGTAACGTATCAGGTAGAGGGTGCGGGCGGGGGTGAGTATAAACGGATGTCCCAGTTCGGCAGCTTTCAGTGCAGCTTCGCCATCGCCTCTCCAGCCATAGATTACGGCCCCCTCGGGAAGCTTGCTGTTGGTGAGCTCGTCCCAGCCCATCACGGTTTTTCCTTTGCTGCGTACGTAACGGCTTACCCGTTCCATGAAGTATCCTTGTAATTCCTCTTCATTGGCCAGATTCTCTGTATGGATGCGATGCTGACAAAGCGGACAGTTTTTCCAGTGGGTCTTTGCAGCTTCGTCGCCACCCAGGTGTACATAGCGCGAGGGAAAGAGCGCCATCACCTCGTCCAGCACATTTTCGATAAAGGAAAATACGCTGTCGTTGCCTGCACAATAAATAATCTCTGCATTTTTACCTCCTAGACCCGGAATCACTCCGATGAAGGATTTCACCACCGGACAGGCCAGTTCGGGGTAAGCGGCAAGGGAGGAGTTGGTATGGGCGGGCATTTCTATTTCCGGAATAATTTCGATCTGCCGGCTTTCGGCGTAATCGACAATCTCTTTCATCTCCTGTTGGGTGTAGAATCCCCCCTCAGTTGTTTGTTCGCCGGGAAGCGGGTTTTTTCTGGCCGGAAAAGGTTCATCCCTTTTCACCCGCCAGGCTCCTACCTGGGTTAAACGCGGATAACGTTTTATTTCGAGTCGCCAGCCATTATCATCCACCAGATGCAGGTGCAATTTATTTAGTTTGAGCAGAGCCATGCAATCGATGGTTCGCAGGAGGGTTGCTTTGGGAATAAAATAACGCGAAACATCCAGCATGAGTCCCCTGTACCCGAAACGGGGCTGATCGGTAATCTCCACACAGGGAAGCTCCCATTCCTGCGTCTGGCTGTTCGTATCCTTCCGAAGGTCGGGGGGCAGCAGCTGACGGATGGTCTGCAGCGCATAATAGAAGCCTGCCTTTCCGGAGGCCTGTATATGAAGAGAATCGGGGGTGATGCGGAGCCGGTATCCCTCGTCGGCCAGAGAATCGCAGTGAGTCAGACTGATTACCTGCGGGCTGTGGGCGGGTGTAGGAGCAGACAGTTTCCCGGAGACCAAAGTCGCCGACGTAGCTGCCGGTAATGCCATCGTTGTAGTTGATGCCGGGCGTGTGCCGGAGACCAAAGCCGCCGACGAAGCTGTCGGCAATGCCATCGTTGGTGTCGATGCAGGTAACTTACCGGCGATCTCTGTACAGATTATCTTCCATTTCAATCCGGCTTCCTCAGCAGCCAGTTGTTGCCCGAAGCGCTTCACCACTTCAGCCTGTTCATCATTTTCTACCTGCCAGGCGGCGGCGGGGGTAAGCATAAAAGTTCCCGGACAATCTACCTGTGCCACAGGCTGTGGCACTACCTGGATGCGTTTGGATTGTGCAATAACACCCAGCTGTGCGTAGCCGGGTGTTACAAAGCACAAACAGATACCTAATACAATCTTTTGTATATTCATACTAACCTAAATCTTGAGTGAATTTCATAGTTCACAGCAAATATCCGGGTTTAGTATAAAAAGGATGTCTGTTTATGTCCAGAAGAAGTTTGTTATTTGTTTAAAAAGTAAAGTTTAGATATTTTCAAACATTGTTTAGTCAAATTTAAACCCCGGCATACGCCGTGCGGTTACTCTTTTACCACGGGAATATGTCCTATCTGCTTGATATGTTGCAGATCGGCATAGTCATACAGGTAAAATCCATCGTCGCCCACCATGAAGAGATATCCGTTTACCGGAATCACATCGTAGGTTTTAATATCCGGAAATGCCGCCAGCTGATGCGATGTGATAGCCTGCTTGTCGGTTGCATCGTACACCTTCAGTCCCGCTTTGCCGTCGCATACGAACAACGTATTATTGTCGATTGCCAGTCCGTAGGGGTTGGTAAGGTTGTACGAGGCTGCGAGGGTGTTTGTCTTATAGTCGGCCGACAACTTAACCACATCCAGCCGGTTGAAGTCGGCGTGACAAACCTGTCCGCCTCTCAGCGTGATGTAAGCATATCCATCCTGCACCACCACCGGGTCGCAGCTGGTGGCATGCCAGAACGTACTAACCAGTGCAGGCGTGTTGGGAACCTGCAGCGAGTAGATCAGCATTCCGTTGGGAGTCCCGAAAAAGAGATGTTTGTCGTACACAAACATCGTCTCTACATTGCCGTTCAGACTCGATTTGCCCACATTTACCAGCGTACCGCTTACATCGAATATATTCAGGATATAGGTGTCGGCTATGTAAAGGTACTTGTCGTATAACCCGAACCGGGCCATGGATCCGCTCTTTCCAAAACCGCTCCCGCTGATCCCTCCGGCCGAAAGTTTATCCGACGAATTGGAGTGCATCAGGTTGTCGTACATCGGATAATTTGGATAGTAGCTAGGTTCCAGCTCCCTTTTCTCGGTGATGACCTCCCACTCCAGAATCACCCCTTTTTTCTGATCTATTCTGGTTACCGGAAATTCGTTGTCGGTAGCGGGAACCCGGTAGGGTAGTACGTCCTTTAGCCGGTGACTCTCTTTTACGTTGCTTAAGTTGGATACATCCAGTGCCACAAGGTCTACATAGCTGTCGGCAAAAAGCATCTGGTTACGTATGGCCATGTCCGTACAGCCCGGTATCTCTATAAAACCGATGTTTTTGGGGGAGGAAGGAGTGGATACATCAATCAAATGAATACCCTTCATCTGCTCTATTATCAGGATGTAATTATCCTTGAAATAGATCTTGCCCGGATGCTTCATCGGCTGGGCGGATGATGTCTTTACGGCACTCCGCAGATCGTCGTAACTCATGTATACCGGTGCGTTGGCGGTAAATATCTCGGTGTACTTGTCTGTGCACGAAAGCATTCCCAACAGAGAAAGCAGGCAGAACAAGTGTGTGTAGATTCGTTTCATATAGCTGTTTTTTTAATGGAATAGAATACCTAATTTGATGGATAACCGGTTGTAATCGGCCCGTAATTTATAATCGCTCTTGTCGCTGAAGCGAAGTTGGTGGAAGCGGTATCCGGCCGACAGCGTAATGCCATATCCATGGCTGGTTTTAAAAAACAGTCCGGCGGATGGGTTGATAAGAAAACCTCCCTGAGCATCGAGGTTGTCTCTGGTGATGGGTTGCGGCCAGTAGGAACTCAGGTAGTCGTAAGGATAATAACCGCCGCTGATGCGGGTCTTGTTCTCAAGGGCGATGAGGTAACCGGCCTGAAGCGATACAAAAGGCGACACCTTGCGGTTGTTGAATTTGTATAGCAGGTTGGCAAATACAGGCAGATAGGTTTCATTGTAGAATTCAACACCGATACCGGCCCCTGCCGAAAGGTTATTGCGGAACGAATAATTCATGGAAGAATGAAACAGAAAAGGAGCCTTATGCTCGTTGTCGGGATTGCCAATCATCACTCCCCCTTCGGAAAGGTTGAACCATTTCCCGGGGCGGATATCGAAGAATTCGGCATCTCCTTTCTCCCTGGCTTGTCTGGTTGCTGCTTCCGGTTTGTTAAGGGTGATCTTTTCAACTTCGGAAGCGTTGATAATCTTCGACTCTTTGCCCTGCATGATCCGGATCTTTTCCAGATCGGATGAGTAGATGTACTTACCTTTCACAACAGAGCCGTCTTTCATGTGGATATACCCTTTTTCCATCAGGGCTTTATCTCCGGTGGTGCTTACCTGCGATGTGACAGAAGTCATTGAACACCAAAGAATCAGGTTAATAAGGAAAACTTGCTTTATCATAAGCTAACAAATTTATGGTTCTTTCTATTAGATGCTGTCAATATGAAAAAAGCTGGATGGAAACTTTTATTTTTCTTATAATTTTATTGTTACCCTTTCAGACACTGGTTATTTGATAAAGGAATAACGCTCCGGTGTCAACGATTTCAGTATGTTTTTTATCCTTAAGGGAACGTAAAACTTTCCTTAAGGATAAAAAAAATTACCCTTAAGAGAAGTTTTATTTTCACTTAAGGGAAGATTTTCCAATAGGGGGGATTGTGACTTTTACTGATTTGAATCTTGATTAATCCGGATTTGAGCAGGCACTTTTGTTAATTTGATACAAGACCATATCCTGATTTTATAGACTCTCTTTTATTCTTTAGCGCCCTTTATTCGCCAGGTATTGGGTGAAGCCTTCGGAATGTTCGGTTTTGTAGTTGCCTACAGAATCGGTGTAAATAATAAAGTATTCAATTTCCGGCACCCTCTTTTTAAGTTCGCGTGCCTTTTCGGATCCCAGTGCCATGAAAGAGGTGGCATAGCCATCGGCTGTTGTACAGTCGGGTGCGATGATGGTGGCACTCAGGATGTCTTGTTCGGCAGGATATCCCGTAATCGGATTGATGGTGTGACCATACTTCTTACCGCCTTTTTCATAAAAGTTACGGTAATTTCCGGAGGTGGCCAATCCCACTTTACCGCACAAGTGTGCAATCTCCTCCAGCTCCTGGTTCAGTCCGGCCGGATCGTCGGTGGGTTTGTTTATCCCGATACGCCAGCATTCGCCTTTGGGATTCACCCCTTTGGCCATCACTTCGCCGCCAATCTCCACCATATAGTTTTCGATACCCTTGCTGTCCAGCAGGTTGGCAATCACGTCGCAGCTTAGTCCGTCGCCCAGGGCCGAAAAATTAAGCAGAATACGTGGGTCGTCCTTCGTTACCCGGTTGCCCTGCAGGTGCACCTTGGTATAGCCTACAAAAGAACGGATGCTATCTATCGCCTGGGGTGTGACACTGTCTTTTTTGCTGAACCCGAATCCCCAGAGATTGATCAACGGGGCACAGGTTACATCGAACATCCCATCGGTCTTTTGAGAGATTTCCATCGCCTTGTTGAAAACAACACCGAAGAGAGAATCTACTTCCACCGCTTCATTCCGGTTTACCTGCGATATGATGGAGGTCGAGTCGAAGGGATTGATGGAGTGATAATATCCCCTCAATGCCTCCTGTATCTCTTTGTCCAATGCCTTGGTATAGCTGTATTTGATGTGGTAAGGGGTATGCAGACTACCGGCAGTTTCGAAATACTGCGTTTTTTCCTGACAGCTGAAAAGCACCATGGCACAGAGCAGAAAAAGGATGGAAGATAGGATTCCTGTTTTCATATGAATCGATAAATTTAGGTTGCAAAGGTATAAATTTAAACGGATATGAATTTGTTGCGGATAACCTTAAATTGAGTTAAGATTGATTATAATCAAGCAATAATTGCTTCCCTTTTTTTCAAAAAGCCTATCTTTGGACTCCGTTTTTTTTAATCTGATATCTCAATTATTATGAAAACACATCTTCTCTGCCTGTTTATCCTGCTTTTAAGTCTGCCTATGTTTGCGCAGACACGGCTCATGGGAGTCAGCCAAAACGATATAAACCCCTCTTTGCTGCAGGGCCGATGGAAGGCCCGCTGGATTTCCGTACCCGACGAGGCGGCGAATACCTACGGAGTATACCATTTCCGTAAATCCTTTTCACTGGATACCCTGCCGGAACGTTTTCTGGTGCATGTAACAGCCGACAACCGGTATAAGCTGTTCCTGAACGGAACGATGGTTTCGCTGGGTCCGGCCCGGGGAGATGTATATAACTGGTCGTACGAGACGGTGGATCTCTCACCCTGGCTTCGTAAGGGAGTCAACGTGCTGGCTGCCGAGGTGTGGAACTTTGCCGAGCAGAAGCCGCTGGCCCAGGTAAGCTTTAATCAGACCGGTTTCCTGATACAGGGCAACTCTGCCACCGACGAGGTGGTGAATACCGATGCAAGCTGGCTGTGTACCACCAACAAGGCCTATGCACCGTGGTGGAAGCCGGTACATGGCTACTATGCCGTTGGTGCCTGCGAACAGCTGGATGCCGCCCTTTATCCGTGGGGATGGGAACAACCCCGATACGACGATGCCGGATGGAAGAAGGCACGTGCGGGAATGGAAGGAGCTGCCAAAGGGGCGAGGGATTATCCCGGCCGACTGCTGGTACCGCGTGCGATTCCGCCCATGGAGATGAATACGGAGCGTTTCCAGGCCGTACGCAGGGCACAGGGCATCACTTGTCCCAAGGATTTTCCACAGAAAAAGGTTGCTTTACATATACCGGCACATACCGAAGCGGTGCTGCTGCTGGATCAGAAACAACTTACTACCGGCTACCTCACCCTGCTGTTCAGCAAAGGAAAAGGGTCGGAAATACGAATTACCTATGCTGAGGCCATGTACGAAGATAAGGTGGATAAGACTACCAAATCCTATAGTCTCCCGGTAAAAGGACACAGAGACAGCATCGAAGGTAAAAAGATGATCGGTTACGAAGACAGGCTCTTGCCCGACGGTGGCGACGGCCGTTCTTTCACCTCCTTGTGGTGGCGTACCTGGCGCTATGTGCAGCTTACCATCACCACCGCCGATGAGCCTCTGGTGGTGGACGACCTGTACGGCACTTTTACGGGTTATCCGTTCAAACAAGATATTACCTTTGCGGCACCTGCACTTCCCGAACTGAATGAGATGCTTTCCATCGGTTGGCGTACGGCCCGCCTGTGTGCCAACGAGACCTATATGGATTGTCCCTATTACGAGCAGTTGCAATATTTTGGCGATACACGTATCCAGGCAATGGTTACCATGTTCAATACGCGTGATACGTTTATGGTGAAGAATGCCCTTGAACAGGGCCGTCAGTCCATCGTAGCCGATGGCATCACCATGAGCAGGTACCCTTCGTACCTGCACCAGTTTATTTCGTCCTTCTCCTTGTGGTGGATATGTATGGGTCACGATTACTGGATGTATCGCGGCGACGAGGCCTATCTTAAAACGCTGTTACCTGCCTATCGGGGTATTTTATCCTGGTACGAACAATACCTGAAACCGGACGCCAGTCTGGCTTATGTGCCCCATTGGTTCTTTGCCGACTGGAGCGACGATTTTCCCAATGGCGAACCTATCCGCGAGAAGGAGGGGAATTCCGCATTTCAGGATCTGATGTATATCCTCACCCTCGATGCTGCCGCCCCCATGGAGGAGCGTTTCGGGATGCCTTCCATGGCCGGTCATTACCGCGAAATAGCCACTGCCATGCGTAACACGATCCGTGCCAAGTACTGGAACGAGGCCAAGGGGTTGTTTGCCGACACCTACGAGCAGAAAAGCTACTCCCAGCATGTTAACTCGCTGGCTGTGCTGGCCGATGTGGTGAAAGGCGACGAAGCGGCACGGGTGATGAGCCGCTGCCTGGCGGATACGTCGCTGGCCCAGGCAACCATCTATTTCAGATACTATGTGCACAATGCCCTGAACAAGGCCGGCATGGGAGATCAGTTGCTGGACAACCTGCAGATATGGAGGGATCAGATGGCACTGGGACTAACAACCTGGGCGGAGATGCCCGAGCCGTCGCGATCCGACTGCCATGCCTGGGGTGCCAGTCCGAATATCGAATTTTACCGCATCCTGCTTGGAATAGACAGTGCGGCTCCGGGTTTCCGTAAAATCAGGATTGCCCCTTCGCTGGGCAACCTGAAGGAGGTATCCGGATCCATGCCTCACCCTGCGGGTAAGGTGGCTGTATCCTATAAAATAGGGAAAAAAGGCGACCTGCAGGTACGTATCGAGCTGCCGGCAGGTACCGGCGGAACGTTCTGCTGGAAAGGTACAGAGCGTGAATTGGACGAAGGAATCTCCACTTTCAGCATTCCATGAAAGATTTTGTCGTATTGTGAAGACTGATATACGCAAATTGAGGAAGGATTCGCGACGTTTGGATTTAATTTTGCATCGGAGCTCAGCTTTTGATGCCTTGAACTTATTGAATACCCGTCTGTGTCTGAGCAATCTGGCCAAGCGGATATTCAATAAGTTGTTTTTATTGATAATTTATTGACAATCTAATAAGAATGGAAACAACAGAAATAGGAAGAAGAGACTTTCTAAAAACCGTAGGAGCACTGGGCAGCAGCGGATTGCTGCTTACCGCTTTTCCTTGGTTACAATCCTTTGCCGCCGATAATCAGAAGGCGCTGAAGGGTGAAAAGGCTAAACTGGCAATCATCGGTACGGGTTCAAGAGGGATGTATCACATCAACAACCTGCTCAACACCCGTCAGGCTGAGATTGTAGCCCTTTGTGATATCTATAAACCTCACCTCGACCAGGCAGCCGCCCTTTGTCCGAAGGCAAAAAAATACAGTGATTACCGGGAGGTACTTGCTTCGCCTGATGTGCAAGGCATCATAATCGCCTGTCCGCTTCACGAACATGCTCCCATCGCCATTGCCGGGATGAAAGCCGGAAAGCATGTATTCAGCGAGAAGTCCATGGCCCGCACCCTGGACCAGTGTAAGGAGATGTACGATGTGTACAAGCAGACCGGCCAGGTTCTGTATATCGGTCAGCAACGCTTGTTCGACAAAAAATATATCAAGGCCCTCGAAATGGTGCATAACGGTACCATCGGTGAGGTAGTGGGACTGCGTAACTTCTGGTTCCGTAACAACGACTGGCGCAGGCCGGTTCCGGAGCCTTCACTGGAGCGTCAGATAAACTGGCGTCTGTATAAGGAATATTCCGGGGGACTGATGACGGAGCTGGCTACACATCAGCTGCAGATCGGTACCTGGGCGCTGAAGTCGATCCCCGATTACATCATGGGTAGCGGAGATATCACCTTCTGGAAAGATGGACGCGAGGTATACGACAATGTGAATGTGATTTACCATTATCCCAACGGCGTGAAGATGACCTTTGAGTCGATCATCTCCAATAAGAAATACGGGATGGATGAACAGATACTGGGGCATAAGGGTACCCTGGAGCTTGCCAAAGGGAAGTACTTTTTTGAAGAGGTTAAACCGGCCCCGGGTATCCAGCAACTGATCAACCAGATTGAACATAAGGTGTTCGACCAGGTTTCGTTTGCCGGTCCGAGTTGGGTGCCCGAGACGGCATCGGAAGATAACGGCGAATTTATTGTAGATAAGGTGAAGACCCACGATGGATCCAATACAACGGGAGCTGCGGGCGACGGTTCGGAAGAGCTGGTGGCTTCGTTCTGCGACTCGGTGATAACCGGCAAGCCTATTCCGGTGTTGGTGGAAGAGGCTTACTACTCTTCGGTGCTTGCCCTGCTGGGACTAAAAGCCATGGAAGAGCGTAGTATTATTGATTTCCCGGAGGAGTATAAGATTCCGTATTTAAATCACGCATAGTTAAAAAACGAGGTCGTAAAATTCTAGTTATATGAAAGATATTGTATTTACCGCAAAAAGACAGCGCACGGAGTTGATTGTGTTTGGTGTATGCCTTTTGGTGTCGTTTTTGATGAATGTGTATGCCATCGTTGCATTTAATACCGAATGGAAAGAGCTCTATACTCAATTGCTTTGGGTTTTGGCCATTGCAGTATTCCTGTATGCCGTATCCGTAGGTGTAAGGTTGCTCTATGCCGGTGTAAGATCTGTGTTGAAGTCCAATAAGAAATAATGAATAGAAACTATGCGGGAAGCCTTTATAAAATTGCATCTTTCCATTCTGTTGGCCGGGTTTACGGGGATATTCGGTAAGTTGATCTCCTTAAGCGAAGGGGTGCTGGTCTGGTACCGCATGCTTATCGCCTCATTGATGCTGCTGGCATTCCTGTGGATGGGAAAGAAGCTGCGGAAGGTCTCCTGGGGTAGTTTTATGAAGATTGCCGGAGCCGGTATGCTCCTGTCGCTCCACTGGTTGTTCTTTTACGGAAGCATCAAGGCGTCTAACGTATCCATCGGTGTGGTCTGTTTTTCGCTGACCGGTTTTTTTACCGCCCTGTTTGAACCGCTTTTGAACCGGAAGCGCATCTCGCTGCTTGAGTTGGGCTTCAGCCTGATAACACTACTGGGTATCGTACTGATCTTTCATTTTGAAATGCGTTTCCGTTACGGGATACTGTTAGGGGTTGTCTCGTCGGCCCTGGCCGCCTTGTTTACGGTTGCCAATAAAAAAGTGGGTACAATCACGGCTCCGTCTACCGTCTTGCTGTACGAGCTGGTTGGCGGATTTTTGTTTATAACGATCCTGCTTCCGGTTTATCTTTATTTTTATCCGCAGGATTACCTGATACCCGGCATAACCGACCTGGTATATCTTTTCCTTTTTGCTTTTTTCTGTACCATCTGCATGTGCATACTTCAGATACAGGCGCTGAAAAGTATTTCTGCCTTTACGATGAATTTAAGCTATAACCTCGAACCTGTTTACAGCATCGCCTTGGCCATGCTTATTCTGGGTGAGGCCAAAGAGCTTACCCTGTCGTTCTATGCCGGGTTGACGCTTATCGTATTTTCGGTTGTACTACAGATGGCTCATGTGATGAAGCAGCGGCGACTCAATAAATAGGCATGCCATCTCTAGGAGGAGTTATCCCCCGGAAAAGAGTAGGATGTATCTCCCCCGAAAAAAGGAAATGGATCTTAACGACTTTTCTCCAGGAAATCCCGAAGGATGGTGACTACCCATACCGAGAGTACGAAGGGTGCTGTAAGTGTTATAATATTCCATTGCATCCCTATCCACTGCAGGAGGATGGATATCAGTACGGAGAGTACGGCCCACAATCCGGACTGCAGGCTTTTGCTTCCTACCACTATGGCACACAGAACACCGTTGTATCCGATCAGTCCGGCGTTAAGTGCTGCATTATCCATGCCGGTAATCAGCGCTACACCGATGGAAACGGAGGAGGCCAGGATGACGTAAAAGGCATTGATCCGGGAATTGATACTTATGGCCAGCAGAAAAAACAATCCCGCCCATATCGTATTCCCCTGAAACATCACTTGTCCGATGTTGAGGCAGAAGGCAGCCGGCAGATCGGGAGAGGGTGTGATATCGGCTGCTGCACCGGTCAGCAGTAAAGACGGTCCGAACCAATTGCATCCAATCAACAGTATCCATACAGACAAAATAAAAGGTGCTGTAAATCCCGACAAGTGTTGCTGAAGGCTGAAAAGCCTGGTGATCCATGTAGACAGGGCAGAAGTAAAGGCCAACAGCAGCACTGAAAGCCACGTAATCTCCATAAACACTCCTACGGCAATGCCAACAAGAGTTCCGTTAAAACCAAACAACCCATTTTTTATGGCTTCACGGTTATACGTACAAATCAAGGCGGTAGCTGTACTTACAAGATTACCCAAAACAGCCAACAGAGCCAATTGCCATGAATTGCATAGAAGTCCGGCCAACATCAGCACTCCGGAGAATGCATTGTTCTGGAACATCACCTGGCCGATACCACGACTTAAAGTAAACAATCCTTCTCGTATGGTAACAACAATTGGGTTACCAGTCTCTGTTTCCATAGATAAACTTTCGTTTACTTTTTCTTTATTCATATTCGTATTTTTTAAGACAAAGATAAATCTTATTGATTAAATTTAATTCATTCTACTGAGCTAAATATCTATTTTTACTAATTCTTTATACTCTTAAAACAGATCTATACGATCATTTTACAGTATGAAATTATGAATTTTATACTGTAAAATGTTGTTTTTACTGCAGGGGCATACAAACACCCAATATAACAGTCACCTTTTATGGATCAAATAGACAATAGAGATATCTATTTTTTCAGAATGTAGTGTTCCTCAAGGTTGCCTGTTATCACTTCTTTATTTCTGTCAAGCATACGAAGACGGTTTTCTTCCACTTTATAAAAGACCGTATCTTGTCTTTCATCTATAGTGTATAAGTAGTTTCCATTAATGCTATATGTTCCTGTAGAGTTGAATGTGTCTCTGTCAATATATTCTTCAGTTTTAGAAAATGTTTTGTTTTTGTTCAACGTTAATGTTACATTAATGCCCGGACAATCAGCGGCAGGTAAGGTTCCTTTATAGGTTCCATAATAATCTAAAGAAATTTCGGCAGTATGCATATCAACAGGTATCTCATTTTCCTGTTTAGCATCTACTGTTTTCTGATAATAGAAAGTTAAATTTCCTTTTTTTAATACAAGTTTTTCAGTAGTCAGCTCTTCAATAGTTAATGTATCCGAGAAAGTAATGGTCTGACTATTTCCTATGCTTTTTCCTGTAAGGATTAGCAAGTTTTTACTCCTTTCCCATGTTTCGTATTGCAAGGTGGCCATATTGATAGAAGACGCTTTTCCATTCTTTTCTAATTTAAAACCTTGCATCATCTGTTCCATTCCGGGTACAGGTTCTACCCATGACCCTTCGATACTAGTTTTGCTACAAGCGGTAAAAGCCAGAGCAAGCATGATTCCGCATACACCTTTAAATACTGTTTTTACTTTCATGATTTTTTTAAATTTTAGTGTCTTATTGTGCCGACAAATATATTTAGAAAAGAAATAACAACGATCAAACTACTTCTTTTTTCCGGTTGTATTGCAGATGGCTCATGTGCTGAGGCAGCTGCGCCTCAATAAATAGTTACGCCATCTTTTTTGTGCTGCAGATGACCCCATCTGTGGAAGCAGCGGCGCCTGCATACGAAGTAAAAAAATCCGTCCACTCCGGAAGGAGGGAACGGATTGATTGTATTTATAGGGACGGTTCCGGTTTATTCTGCAAGTTTGCTTTCGATTGGATCGTCGTATTGTTTCTGTAACTTCTTAAGCTCTTCTTTCAACCGGTTTGTAATCTTTTCAGTACCCGGTTTGCCATAGAGGTTGTTCATCTCGCTTGGATCTTCCTTCAGGTCGTAAAGTTCCCATACATCGATGTCGTTATAGAAATGAATAAGCTTATACCGGCTGTCGCGCACGCCATAATGACGTTTCACTGCATGTTCGCCCGGATATTCGTAGAAGTGATAGTAAAGCGAACTTCTCCAGTCGCCCGGCTTTTTCCCTTTCAGCAATGGAAGCAGCGATTCACCCTGTATATCATTGGGGATGTTCACTCCAGCCAGTTCGAGGAAGGTGGGGGCATAGTCGATATTCTGCACCAGCTGATCCACTTTTCCCTTTTTACCGCCCGGCAGACGCATGAGCAGCGGTGTGCGGAACGATTCTTCATACATGAACCGTTTGTCGAACCAACCATGTTCGCCCATATAGAACCCCTGGTCGGAGGTGTAGACAATCAGCGTATTCTCAAGCAGGTTGTTCTTTTCCAGGTATTCCAGTACCACACCGATGTTACGGTCTACCGAATGGATCACGCTGAGGTAATCATGCATGTAACGTTGGTATTTCCACTCGGCAAGCTCCTTACCGGTTCTTTTCTTTTCCTTGAAGTCTTTGATGATCGGATCGTAGTACTTATCCCACGCAGCCTTCTGGTCGGGGTTCATCCGGTTGTACATGGCACGTCCGGCTCCTTCCAGCCCTTTGCTTTTTGTGCGGACTTCATTCTCCTTGTCGGCCATCTTCAGGTCGTACACTTCGTCCATATCTTCGATGATGCTCATCTCCTGCTGGGCTGCAGCCAAGCGTCCTTCATACTTGTCGTAGAAATTGGCCGGTAGCGGGTATACTTTGTCGTCGAACATTCCCAGGTCGCAGGTATCGGGCATCCAGGTACGGTGCGGAGCCTTGTGGTGAAGCAGCAGACAGAACGGTTTGTTCTTATCGCGCTTGTTTCCCAGCCAGTCCAATGCCAGCTCTGTGGTGATGTTGGTTGCATATCCGGTGTACTGTTTCTTTACACCGTTGTCGATAAAGAATGGATTGTAGTAATCGCCCTGACCGATCAGGATATTCCAGTAATCGAATCCGGTGGGGTTGGAGGTGAGGTGCCATTTACCAACTACGGCAGTCTGGTACCCGGCCTTCTGCAGTAATTTGGGGAACGTTTGCTGTGCCCCGTCGAAATGGTGATTGTTGTCGATAAATCCGTTCTTGTGACTGTGTTTGCCGGTAAGCATACAGGCACGACTGGGACCGCTGATGGAGTTGGCCACAAAACTGTTGGCAAAAAGTACACCCTCGTTGGCAATGCGATCGATATTGGGAGTTTGGATGAATCGCTTGTCGTATGCACTGATTGTCTGCAATGAATGGTCGTCCGTCATAATAAAGACAATATTCAGCGGTTTCTTGTTTTCTGCTTTTTGTTTAGCCTGGCAAGCGGAAGAGGTTGCAGCAAGGGCTGTTACTCCGGCCAGCAGAATGGCTTGTTTTTTTTCCATGATAGAGCTAATTTGTGTTTTTCTATTTCGCAAAGGTATCATATTTGATACAAAGTTCTCATTAACAACTCTCTTAACTTTTTATGAATTTGTCTTTATTCTTTATAAATTTGTTTTTTTTCGCTGTAAGTTCTGTTTGCAGCCAAAATTCTGTATGTTTGTATGATTGAATCTTAAATCTGTTGTGTATGAAACCATCTTGTCTCAACCTGGCATTGATCAGTGCTGCGATTGCCGGAGGAAGTTCCACTACTGCGGTTGCCCGGCAGCAGCTTTCCAAACTTTCTGAATCCGGTAAGCCGTTGAACGTTGTCTTTATCTTGTCCGACGATCATCGGTACGACTACATGGGTTTTGTTGGCAAAGTACCCTGGCTGGAAACGCCGGCGATGGACAGGATGGCCCGCGAAGGAGCCTGGATCAGAAATGCATTTGTAACCACCTCGCTTTCTTCTCCCAGCCGGGCCTCCATTCTGACGGGGATGTATTCGCACAGCCATAAAGTGGTGGATAATTCCGCACCCATGCCGGCCGGACTCACCTTCTTCCCCGAATATCTGCAGCAGGTGGGATACCAGACCGGATTCTTTGGAAAATGGCATATGGGCAACGATACGGGCGATCCGCAGCCGGGCTTTAATCACTGGGAATCTTTCAGCGGACAGGGTGAGTACTACAACCCGCGGTTGAATGTGAACGGAAAGTGGATCCGGTATGCCGACAGTACCTATGTTACCGATCTGCTTACAACCCATGCCATCGAGTTTATGAAACAGCAGCAAACCTCCCATAAGCCTTTCATGGTGTATCTTTCCCATAAAGGGGTGCACGATAATTTCTCGCCGGCCAAACGGCATAAAGGATGTTACAGCGGAAAACCATTGGTTATTCCTCCCTCTTTCGATACTTCGAAGGAGAAGATAAAGGCACTTCCTACCATCGATCCGTCAACAGGCAAAGCTGCAGCGGGAAAGGACTATTATGGCGAGAATATGCTGCCCGACTGGGTGAAGAATCAGCGGGAAAGCTGGCATGGCGTCGACTATTCCTACCACGGCCGCCCGTGGGAAGATCAGGTGAGGAACTATTGTGAAACGTTGCGTTCGGTAGACGAAAGTATCGGTTCTGTGCTTGATTACCTGAAAGAGGCGGGACTGGATGAGAATACGGTGGTGATATATATGGGCGACAATGGTTTTGCCTGGGGTGAGCATGGATTGATAGACAAACGGCAGTTTTACGAAGAATCTGTCCGTGTACCGATGCTGATCCGTAGTCCGAAACTGATTAAAGGCGGACAAGTTCTGGAGAAAATGGTGCAGAATGTGGATGTGGCACCTACCATATTGGCTTGTGCCGGATTGGATAAGGCTCCGCAGATGGTTGGTTATTCGTTTCTGCCGTTACTGCAGGGGAAGGATATTCCCTGGAGAGACCGTATATTTTACGAATATTACTGGGAGCATGAATTCCCCCAAACACCCACCATGCACGGTGTACGTACGGACCGTTATAAATACATCCGCTACCATGGCGTATGGGATACCAACGAGTTTTACGATCTGCAGGAAGATCCTTATGAGACAAGGAATCTGATTGCCGCCCCCCAACACCAGGCACTGATTAAAGAGCTGAATCATGATCTTTACAACTGGCTGGAATCTACAGACGGCATGAGCATTCCGCTAAAGCGAACCGAAAGACCCCACATGGACCACCGCAACCAGTCTAATTACTGATGAATGGACGCTAAAGAAGATGATATTTTTTTGCTGAAGCTGATCAGTAAAGGAAATGAACAGGCTTTTAAATTATTGTTTGAGACTTATTTTACACCGCTATGCCGATTTGTACGGCTGTATGTAAAAGAGGGTACCCAGGCAGAAGAGATTGTACTCGAAGTTTTTGAAAATGTTTGGGAATTAAGGGAAATTCTTCATATTAAGGTTACTTTCAAAGCTTATTTGTTTCAGTCGGCCCGCAACAGGGCATTGAATTATATCCGCAATAATGAGAAGTTTATATGGATAAATGATATGTCTATATTTAATTTTGCCGAAACCGATTCTAAATTAGAAGAACAGGAATTATTGAATTTAATTGAGGAGGCTATCTGTTCGCTTCCTGAAAAATGTGAAGCGGTCTTTAGAAAAAGCCGGTTTGACAATTTGTCCAATAAGGAAATTGCAAATGAAATGGGCATAACGGTAAAAACGGTTGAAGCTCAGATTACAAAAGCTCTTAAATATATAAAAGAATATCTGGGAGACAGTTATTCATTTTTGTGGTAAATTATTTAGTTGGCGTTAGGGTTTCTTCTTTTTGATGTGTCACATTTGAAAGTGATTCTTATTATGAAAAAAGATATACCCTGGAAACTGATACTTGCCCATCTTAAAAATGAAACCGACGAGCAATCCGAGAGTCTGTTCAAACAATGGATGCTTGACGCTGATAATCGCCTTCTTTTTGCTGAACTGGAGAATGTTTGGAATAAAGTAAGGGAAGAGTCGGGTGTTTATAATCCCGATTTATCCTACTATTGGGCCGAAATGCAACAAAAAATGCATCGCTCTGCAAAAAAACAGTATACGTTTACATTCTCATTTCTTCGGATGGCAGGTATGGTCGCCTTGTTATTTATCATGCTTGCCATTGGCGCCAGTTATTATCTGGGTGCGGAATTTAACCGTGAAACACCCAAGGCCTTAACCTACCTGTCTATGAGTGGAAAGTCTAAAGTAATTCTACCGGATAGTTCTGTTGTTTGGTTGAATAATGAAACAACACTTACCTATTATTCTGCTTATGAAAAGTCGAGGGAGGTTAAACTTACAGGAGAAGCTTTCTTTTCTGTATCAAAAGACCCGGATAAACCTTTCATCGTCCATACAGCCGATCTTTGTACAAAAGTATATGGTACAAAATTTAATATGAATGCTTATCCGGAGAATAAGGATGTTAAAATTGCATTGCTTGAAGGTTCCGTTTCTGTCTATAAAAATGATTGCAAAGAGGAGAAATACTTGATCCCCGGACAGGTGGCTACTTATTGTAAGACATCTCGTGAGCTTACATTCTTAAAGGATGATGTGAATTTTGAATCATTTTGGGCAAATTCTTCCATAACTTTCGAAGCTAAACCACTTGAATACATCGTACGATATCTTGAAAAATGGTATCATGTAGACATTGTACTGGATCCTGCACTTTCATTATCTCAGGCCTATACATTTACAATTAAGCAAGAACCGCTTGAGGTAATTCTTCGAATTATGGCGAGTATCAACCCTATATCCTATTCTTTTGATAAAAACAATGTGGTGACAATAAAAAATGTAGAACCTTTAAAATGAGATGCCTATGTAAATGATATTATTAAAAAAGGCATAGCTGATAGTCTATGCCTTTCGGAATTACTTCCTCTTTAAAATTTCAACGTGAGCCATTTAACAAATGTCAGTTTGGTGCTGGTTCACATAATGTTAACTTTAAATTTATACAAAGATATGAATTATACGAGAATATTCATAAGAAGGAGATTCGGTTTATTGCTTTTGGCCGTTTTTATTTTTCTTTCATCGCCCCGAATTTTCGCAATGGAGAATGCCGAAGGAATTACAATCCCCCTTGCAAAAGTCACGTTGGCAGAAGCTATAAAGAAAATTGAGGCCGCTAGTGATTATACTTTTTTTTATGATGCGATAAAAACAAATTTGCGTCAACAAGTTACTTTAAAAGCAGACAATCAGAAGATTGAGGATGTTCTTAATCTGTTGCTGAAAACAACAGATCTGCAATATAAGATTACCGATCATCAGATCGCCCTTATTCCCAGAGATAACTTTAAATCCACTCAATCCAAAAAGAAAATTACCGGAGTTGTAGTAGACGAAACCGGTATTCCCGTTATCGGAGCCAACGTGGTGGAAGCAGGTACAACCAATGGAACAATAACCGACTTAGAAGGTAAATTCTCACTAGATGTTCCCTTAAATGCCGACCTGTTGCTTACCTATGTTGGGTATGTTTCAGCAAATCTGAAAGTGGGATCAGAAGATCATTACAATGTACAGCTAACCCTTGATAGTCAGGGGTTGGACGAAGTAATTGTGGTTGGATACGGTACTGTTAAAAAGAAAGATCTTACGGGTGCAGTTGCTTCATTACAAGGAGATTTGCTATCTTCAAGAAAAACAACGCAATTGTCTGCTGCCTTACAAGGTGCTGTGGCCGGTGTGTTGGTTACAAGAGATAACAGTGCTCCTGGTGCAACGGCCGGGAGTATTAAGATAAGGGGGGTAACCACCATCGGAGATTCAAGCCCTTTAGTAATTGTTGACGGTGTTCCCGGAGATATCAATCAGGTAAATCCGAACGATGTAGAAAATATGTCTGTATTGAAGGATGCTGCCTCAGCATCTATTTATGGTTCCAGAGCTGCTGCCGGTGTTATCCTGATAACAACCAAACGAGCCAGTGAGAATGATCTTACGTTAGGTTATAATTTTGAGTATGGATGGGAAATTCCAACCAAGCAACCGGAATATGTAGGCATACAGCGGTTTTTAGAGATGACAAATGAGCTGAGGTATAACGATAATAATGCCGGGGGAATGTATCAGACCTATTCCCAGGACCAGGTAGAGAACTGGGTTAAATATAACGCCACGGATCCGAACAATTATCCGATAACTGATTGGACGGATTTAATCTTAAAAAGTTCTGCACCCCGACAAACCCACTCGTTGAATATTGCAGGGGGAAGTAAGTCGGTCCGCACCAAAGCGTCTGTTACATACGACAAGACAGATGGGCTGTATGCAGATCGGTATTACGAGCGGTTTATGACGCGTGTTAATAACGATTTCAAGATCAATAACTATTTGGGTGCTACATTGGATTTTAATTTTAAAAGATCGAAATCCCATCAGCCCGTATTTGACCCTATAAACAGAATGCGAATTGCTGCTCCGGTTTATGCAGCTGTTTGGGACGACGGACGGATGGCCGAAGGTAAATCCGGATCGAATCCGTATGCAATTATGGAAAATGGAGGAAGTAAGGATTCATGGTATAATCAGATAGGAGGAAAAGCCTCCATTGATTTTACTCCGATAGAAGGATTGAAAATATCGGGTATCGTAGCTCCGATTTATAATTTTGATAAAATTAAATCATTCAGTCTTGCCGCAGCCTATACTTTAGCTAATGACCCCAATACAATTGGGGGATATTACGAAGGACATTCAACAACTAAGTTAAATGAGGACCGTAACGATAGTTATAACATTACCACCCAGTTTATTGCAACCTATCTTAAAACACTGGGCAAACATGACTTAAATGTAATGTTGGGTTATGAAAACTATTTTCAATATAATGAAACTCTTTTTGCTTCAAGAGATCAGTACGAGCTGACCAATTATCCATACCTGGATCTGGGTCCCCTTTCCTTACGTGATAATGGTGGTAGTGCATACGAAACTGCTTATCGGTCTATGTTCGGCCGAATAATGTATTCGTATGCGAATAAATATCTTTTACAGGCTAATATCCGTTATGATGGTTCGTCTCGTTTTCATAAAGACTATCGATGGGGTTCTTTCCCTTCTTTTTCTGCCGGATGGGTGGTAAGTGAAGAAAGTTTTATGAAAGATGCCGATTTAAATTGGTTGTCTTTTGCAAAATTGCGCGCTTCGTGGGGTACCTTGGGAAACGAACGTATCGGAAATTATCCGTATCAGGCTACAATTGCCTTTAGTAATGCTCTGTTTTACCAAAACGGAATTGCTGTTTCAGAACTGACAGCAGCTCAGCAACAATATGCAATTCAGAATATATCGTGGGAAACTACGGAATCTCTCGATCTTGGAATGGACCTTTCGTTTTTGGATAATAGATTACGATTCACCGGAGACTATTATCATAAAACAACCAAGGATATGTTGCTTGCCCTGGAAATTCCTGATTATGTAGGTTTTGATAATCCGGATAAAAATACGGGTAAAATGAGCACAAACGGATATGAACTTGAGGTTGGCTGGAATGACAAGGCTGGTGATTTTAGTTACAGTGTATCCGTTAACTTTTCAGATTTCCTTTCGGAAATGGGCGATTTGGGAGGAACCCAGTTTATTGGAGATCAGGTGAAGATGAAGGGTAGTCAGTTCAATGAGTGGTATGGATACATTAGTGAGGGATTGTTTCAAACGCAGGAAGATTTAAATAATTCGGCTAAGATAAATAATAACGTGAAGGTGGGAGATGTAAAGTATAAAGACATTTCAGGTCCGGACGGAGTTCCCGACGGGAAAATTTCTTCCGAATACGACCGTGTACTGCTTGGCGGATCTTTACCACGTTATATGTTTGGAGGAAATGTATCAGCAAAATACAAAGGCTTTGATTTTTCTATGGCATTTCAGGGAGTTGGAAGTCAGCTTGTTCGTTTAAATAGTATGATGATAGAGCCATTGAGTGAAAACTGGGGTAATATACCTTCTATTTTGGATGGAAAATATTGGAGTTCGTTAAAATCTGAAGCGGAAAATGCCAAGGCAAGGTACCCGCGTCTTACCCGTTCAAACATATCCTCCAACCAAGCCATGTCTGATTTTTGGTTGTTTAATGGCAGATATGTCCGTTTAAAGAATCTTACTTTGGGTTATACGTTGCCTTTATCGTTGACGAATAAAGTTAGTATTGATAAAATCCGGATTTATGCTTCTGCTAATGATCTGTTTTGTCTGAGTAAATTTCCGAAAGGATGGGATCCGGAAATGGGATCTTCTTCTTATCCGATAACTACCTCTTTACTACTAGGAGTATCTGTTAACTTTTAAATTGAAGATGTAATGAAAAAAAATATATGGACATTATTGATAGGATTTGTTCTTCTTACAAGTAGTTGCAATGATCTTGATCTTAATCCGCTGGCTGAAGGTTCCAGCGAAAATTGGTATTCAAATGAGGTCGAAATAGAGATGGCTCTCAAAGATCTGTACAGGGATATTTTCTGGCCAATGGATAGTGAAGATTGGACGGATGATTATACTTATAGAGAAACAAATTCAAGTATTGTAAATGGAACACTGAATGGACAAGATGGTTCTGTTACCTCATTGTGGACAAATCAGTATAAAGCGATTGCACGAGCCAATACCATATTGGCTAATATGGAAAAAGCGGCTTCCAAAGGAATTAATCAATCTAAAATAGATTTATATATCGCCGAGGCTAGTTTTATGCGTGCTTGTATGTATGCCCGTTTGGTTTCTCATTTTGGAGATGTGGTATACCTGACAGAAGTTGTTGATATTGAAACTGCTTTTACCATTGGGCGTACACCAAAGGCAGATATAATTAAGGCAACTTATGCGGATTTTGATAAAGCTGCAGCAGGACTTCCTGTTAAATATTCTGGTGGGTCTCAAAGGGCAACAAAAGGAGCCGCATTGGCTTTAAAGGCCCGGTTTGCTTTATACAACGGTGATTGGTCGGTTGCTGCCGATGCGGCGAAAGCTTGTATGGATCTGAATGTTTATAAATTACATTCAAATTATACGAAACTCTTTCTTACCACTACCCGGAATTCGGAAGAATCAATTTTTGTTATACCCCGATCTATAACAAACAAGGTGACCATAGGAAATGGTACCGTTTTAAATACTATTTCACGTAATCCGGGCGGTTGGGCAGCTATGGATCCATCATGGGATTTACTTGCAGCTTATACCTGTACGGATGGCAAGCCAATAGATGAATCGCCTCTTTTTAACCCGCATGAACCCTTTAAAAACCGCGATCCCAGATGTAATGCTACGATTGTTGAATTTGGTTCCCGTCATTTAGGCTTTGTGTACGATCCTCATCCTGATGCTCTAGAAGTACTTAATTATAATACAGGCAAAATGCAGAAGAATAATGATAACAGGGCTAATGCACAGTATGCATCTTTTAATGCGTTGATATGGAAAAAGGGAGTAGATGAGTCGTGGCTCGAAAATGGAAAGGATGCAGATCCGGACAAGATAATTATCCGTTATGCAGATGTGCTGCTAATGTATGCTGAAGCGAAAATAGAACTTAATCAAATAGATGAATCCGTGCTGGACGCGATAAACAGAGTTCGTTCACGGGCTTATGGAGTGGATAAGGCTGCGGTGAATGATTATCCGGCAGTAACAAATCAGGGACAAGCATCGTTACGTAAGATTCTGCGAACAGAGAGACGTATGGAATTTGCAAAAGAGGGATTGAGGTATATGGATTTGGTACGTTGGCGTTTAGCAACGAAGGCTCTTACAAATAAGAGCTACGGAATTTTGTATCCTGCAGCATTGCTTCGTGAAAAGGTTACCAGCAAAGGCTTATGGTTTTGGCCTGTAACACCTAAGCTGGATGAAGACGGGATTCCTGATTTCTCGGAGATGGAAAATGCGGGTCAGATAACAGTTCTGTCAAAGCGTAACTGGGATGACAGACAATATTTATGGCCTATACCTACTAAAGAGGTGCTTATAAATGATAATCTTAGTCAGAATCCAGGGTATTAATTTGTGATATGGTTTAATGAAGGCCTCTTTATGGAATCAACTCAATAGAGAGGCCTTTGTATTTTTAAATTTAATAATATGAGAAATATAATAATAGTGTGTTGTTTGTTGCTTGTTTACTTATCGGCTTGCAGTACTCAAAAAGAAACTGTTTCCAACCCCGATTCCATATCGGGCATATATCCGTCGTTGGCATATTATAATAACGAAGGAGAATGTGGAACAGGGTCCGTAGTTCCTTGGGCGGGCGACTTATGGGTAATTACGTACGGTCCTCATTTGCCATTTGGGTCTTCCGACAAACTATATCAGGTTACAAAAGATTATAAGCAGATTGTCCGTTCTGAAAGTGTGGGAGGGACTCCCGCCAATCGTATGATTCATAAAGAAAGCAACCAGCTTTTCATAGGATCATATGCTATTGACGATACAGGAAAAGTTCGTACCATATCCATAAAGGAGTACCCTGGAAGATATACTGGAATGGCAAGACACCTGACTGACCCTGAAAATAAAATATATGCAGGTACAATGGAAGAGGGATTTTACGAATTTGACGTACATACTCTTCAGGGTAAAACATTGTTTAAAGACGGAAACCTATTGAGAAAAGAGAGTGACGCAGGTCAGTTCAGTCCTCTTCTCCCCGGATGCCATGGAAAGGGTTTGTATTCGGGGCAGGGTGTATTAGTTTATTCCAATAATGGTGAAGACAGTAAAGAGGCGCTTACTCATTTTAATATTGAGGCAGGATCGTTGTCGGAATGGAATGGAAAGGATTGGAAACTGGTGAGACGGAATCAATTTACCGAGGTTACAGGACCGGGTGGAATTTATGGAAATAAGAATCCCGAAAGTGATCCGATATGGAGTACCGGTTGGGATTATAAGTCTGTTCTTCTTGGTGTGAGAGAAAATGGAGAATGGGCTTTTTACCGGTTACCTAAAGCTAGTCATAGTTACGACGGAGCTCATGGATGGAATACCGAATGGCCCCGGATACGGGATATAGGCACTCCGTCTGAACCAAATTTGTTAATGACAATGCATGGCATGTTCTGGAAATTCCCCCAAAATTTCAAATCCTCTGATGCTTCCGGTATCAGACCCCGATCTGCTTATCTGAAAGTTATTGGCGATTTTACAAGATGGAACGATCAATTGGTGTTTGGATGTGATGATTCGGCACAGAAAGAGTTTCTGAACAAGCGAAAGGTGAAGGGAAGCATCGAAGGTCCGGGACAATCAAACTCAAACCTTTGGTTTACATCAGAAGATAAACCAGATCAATTAGGTCCGACTACAGCCGAAGGTTCCATCTGGATCAATGAATCTGTAAAAGGTGGAGTCCCTTCCGATCCGTTTTTGTTTTCGGGATGGACAGAGCGTTGCGCCTGGATAAAAAATGATGGCAATCAGCATGTTCAATTTCTTTTTGAGGTAGATAAAAATGGGAATAAAGAATGGACTCGACTCAAGGTAATTGAGGTTGAGGCTAAATCGTCATTGTTTCTTCCATTTTCAGAAAAAGAGACCGGAGAATGGGTTCGTGTAACAGCAAATAAAAATACCTCTGCAACAGTAACATTCTCGTATACAGCAAAAGATGCCAGACTAACCAATGCAGACAAAATGTTTAATGGAATTGCAGATGTAAATGATAAAAACAGCTCCGGGGGCTTGTTGTACGGTCTTGGAGATAACAGACGGAGTTTAGGAATATTGGCCAACACGACCGAAAATGGTCAAACCATAGAAACCGGTTATTATGAGATGAAGGATGAATTTGAGCTTGTCCGCACCGAAGATCCTAAAACTTCCACCTTCATAAGAGATAAATTTGCAATTCCGCAACAAGTTGTTTCTATTGATGAAGGTTCGGTTTTAATTGTTGATGATAAAGATCGAAGATGGCGGTTGCCGTTAGGGGATGATAAATTTACTGAGACAACAAATAAAGGCGAATTGCGTATTTGCCGGGAAGTAGCTACGGAAAGGGATTTATTTAATTGCCACGGAACATTTTATGAACTGCCTGCAGAAAACGCAGACGGATTTGCAAAAATTCGTCCCATCGCATCGCATCAATTTAAGATTAACGACTATGCTTCATACAGAGGTATGCTGATAATTACAGGTGTTAATATGCAAAATAGCGCCGAGAATCCTCATATAATTATCTCTGATGATCAGAAAGCTGCTGTCTGGGCAGGAGTCATAGACGATTTATGGCAAATGGGGAAACCGAACGGGCACGGTGGACCGTGGGTAGATGATAAGGTTCAGGCTAATGAAACTTCTGATCCTTTTTTAATTGGATTCTATGATAAACGAGTTCTGAAACTGTCTCATAAAGAAACAAAGACGGTTCATTTTACGGTTGAGGTAGATCCGACCGGAAATGGCGATTGGATGAAATACGCAGTTTATCCGGTAAAAGCCGGGGAGGAGTTTGTACATAATTTCCCATCTTCCTTTCAGGCAAAGTGGATCCGGTTTGTTACAGATTCGAATGCCGAAGTTAAAACGTGGTTGGAATATAACTGATATAAATTATGAAAACAAGAAGTATTCTTATTTGCCTCTTATTGGTATGTGGAGGAATTTTATCGGCTGCAGAATTACTTGTTGAGGCAGAAAGCTTTAAACATAAAGGTGGATGGGTGGTTGATCAGCAGTTCATGGATCAAATGGGTTCCCCTTATTTAATGGCTCATGGAATGGGAAATCCGGTAAAGAATGCATTTACCGAGGTTACTTTTCGTGAATCCGGAGTCTATAATGTATATGTACGGACATTTAACTGGACCTCTCCATGGAGTGATGGAGAGGGGGCCGGACGTTTCAAAATTTCAATAAATGGAGAAGAGTTATCCACTGTTTTAGGAACTACCGGAAAGAAATGGTTATGGCAGTTGGCCGGAAAAGTTAAAATTCCAGCAGGAATGACAAAAATCAGTCTGCAGGACCTTACGGGTTTTAACGGCCGATGCGATGCTATCTTTTTTACAACAGATGATGCTATGGTGCCTCCCTCTGACTTGACGTCGTTAAATCTATTTAGAAAGGAAAAACTTGGAATTCCTGAAATTCCTAAAAATGCAGGAACCTTCGATTTGGTTGTTATAGGAGGCGGAATTGCCGGGATCAGTGCAGCTGTTTCTGCTGCAAGACTTGGCGTGAAGGTGGCACTTGTGCACGACCGCCCTGTACTGGGGGGGAATAACAGTTCGGAAGTGCGGGTTCATTTGGGCGGACGTATCGAATCGAAACCGTATACGGAATTAGGCAGTCTGCAAAAAGAGTTCGGTCCGCTACGTGGTGGAAATGCTCAGCCTGAGGACTATTACGAGGATGAAAAGAAGGCGGCTATTATTGAGGGCGAAAAGAATATTACGTTATTCTCGAATTATCATGCTTTTGCCGTTGAAATGAACGGTAATAAGATTCATAAAGTGATAGCAAAGCACATTGAAACAGGGATGGAAATGGCTTTTGAAGGAGCTGTTTTCTCTGATTGTACAGGCGATGGTACAATAGGCTTTTTGGCTGGAGCTGACTATAAAATGGGACGTGAGTCAAAAGCTGAATTCAATGAGAGTACGGCTCCTGAAGAGGCAGATAAATTAACTATGGGAGCTTCCGTTCAATGGTATTCAGTAGATAAAAAAGAGCCTGTATCGTTCCCCATATTTAAATACGGTTTGTCATTTGATAATTTAAGTTCAGAGAAGGTCACCATGGGGGAGTGGACCTGGGAAACCGGAATGAATTATGATCAGATTAACGATTTTGAACGAATCCGCGATTACGGACTGATGGTGGTATATTCTAATTGGTCTTTTTTGAAAAACGAATTTAAGGAGAATAACCTCTATAAGAATCGTGCGCTTGGATGGGTTGCTTTTATTTCGGGAAAAAGGGAGTCCAGACGATTGCTTGGAGATCATATCCTTACAGAAAACGATTTGACAAATTATCGCATTTATCCGGATGGAAGCGGCTCCACAACGTGGACAATAGATTTGCATTATCCGGATCCGGATAACACAAAGTATTTTCCGGGTGCCGAATTCAAATCCATAGCCAAGCATAAACCAATTCATCCTTATCCGGTACCATACAGGTGTTTATATTCCAGAAATATCGAGAATCTATTTATGGCCGGAAGAAATATAAGCGTTACTCACGTAGCATTAGGAACCGTACGGGTAATGCGTACCACCGGGATTTTAGGGGAAGTGGTTGGTATGGCAGCTTCTTTGTGTAAGAAATATGGAGAAACACCACGAGACATTTACACGAACCATTTGGAAGAATTGAAAGAGTTAATGTTGGTAGGAGTCGGACGAAAAGGACTGGATAATAATCAGAGATATAATGAAGGGAGCACCTTAGGTGATTATAAACCATAATCTGTGTTGAAAAACATAACTTATTTTAAAGCTGATTTTCTGTGGGATGTGTTCTATTTATAACAGTATGGTTCTTATTTTAAATAAACTGCAGTATGATAACAAATGAACATGTAGAAAAATTTG
>NZ_JBFWMI010000015.1:0-49563 GCF_050251695.1 Macellibacteroides sp. | reverse complement strand
GGAAATCCGCAATAAGCATACAGATGTACAATTGCCTCTTTAATTTCATTGATCGTTAGTCCGCTTTCAAGACCTTTATTTATAGCAGGCTTTAAATTCACTAAATCGCCTTTTGCGGTAAGCGCCGAAATAGCGATGATACTTTGATCTTTGGGCTGTAAGGCCATACGATCAGTTGGATTGTTTTGAGCAAACATATACTGTGGAAATAATAGAATTGTTGTAAGCAATCCGATGATAAATACTTTATTCATTCTCAGCTATGATTTGTTTATATGATTTACTATACTTAGTCCAGTTTTTTATCTTTCAGCCATTCCGACATTAAGTCGGCTATCTCAATGTTATTCAGATCCGAGAAAGGAAAATGTGTATTACCTTTAATGCCTATTTCCGGAAGGTGTACAACGGTTACATCTCCACCGTGTTTGTTTACAACATCTCTCCAAAGCCTCGCCATGATCAGTCGGGCGCGCCAGCCATCGGCTGCAGCGTTGGGAGAAAGTGTTTCCGGAATATTATCTCCGTAATAAATAATGATAGGAATCTTTGTGAGTGATTTGAAATCGTCCAGCGAAACAGACGTTGCCTGAAGGGCTCCTGACGAACTCTCAACCGGTTGAGGTACTTCGCCTTCCGGGAAAACAAATCCACTGCCTGGCTCATAGGATACGATGGCCTTTACATTTTTATTTTTAATAGCTGTAATCCAACCCATCCCACCCGAATGGGAATGGGTGACAAGAATAGCCGGACCGGTTTTGTTAAGTAGTTCGGAAGCTGCATCGGTGGTTACATTCAGATCGATCGGTCCGATGCTTGGCGTCATTGCCCGGAAATATTGATTCAGTGTTTCAGAATCGCGGGCAAATTGAACATTGTCATAATAATTTGGCCAGATACCTACACGAAATACACCAAACCAATGCTGTTCGTCGGCAACGGGATCGATGGTAGCAGGTGCCGTACTTCTGCCGGCATTTCCTCTGCGAGGCTGATCAATCACATAAACTCCAAAACCCCGGCGTAAGAAAATATTCTGAAATCCCTCTCTGCCATCGGGAGTAGTCTCCCAGGTTTTCGAGAATTGACCTATACCATGCCACATTATCAGCGGATATTTCTTTGCATTGACCGGAATCTGGTAAAAAACATAGGCATGGTCTCCATGAAAGGTTTGTCCCTCCGGAGTTGGTTTATACGGATCGAATGTGCCGGGATTTGTAATCACGGTTCCTCCCACGGCGAAACTTCCTTGCTGCTCAATTACCAAAGGTTTTTGTTTTTTGAGGGATTGTGCAGAAAGGAATGGTGTAAGACTAACCATTGATAGCAACACGACAAAAGATTTATAAATTGTTCTCTTCATATTGGATGATTATTTATATCGTTCTACTTGTTTGTGGTTTTACTTCCTGATATTTTTTATACATTTGCAAATATAGTAACTGTAAATCAGTGTTTTGTTATATGAATTACTGATTACCTACCAAAATCGCTGTTTTGAGGAAACTCCTGTAAGATAAGGATTTAATTTCTTAATTTTGCTGTAATAATAAATGAAATCGCTATGGATACTATTCTCAACTTCAATACAATTAAAGAGTATAATGCTTTTAATGATCAGGAAACTTTACATCCGTTGATCAGCGTTGTTAATTTGGACAAGGCTGCTCCCCGGAAATTCCAGAAGTTCCGGTATGCATTTTATACAATTTTCTTCAAGAAAGTTAAATGCGGCGATTTGCGGTATGGCTTAAGCAATTACGATTACGAGGAGGGTACGTTGATTTTCCTGGCACCGGGACAAGTAATCGGTCAGAACAAGGATGAATTTTATCAGCCTCAGGGTACAGCACTGGTTTTTCATCCCGATTTAATTGCGGGTACAACGCTGGGCAAACATATCCACGACTATCATTTTTTCTCCTATGCCGTTAATGAAGCGCTCCATTTATCGGAACAGGAAAAGAAGATCATATTAGATTGTTTTTCAAAAATTGAGTATGAATTACAGCACCCGATCGATAAACATAGCAAGCAATTAATTGTATCCAATCTTGAATTGTTTCTCAATTACTGTATCCGGTTTTACGATCGGCAGTTTATAACGAGGGATAATAGCAATAAGGGTATTCTGGAAAGATTCGAGAGGGTTTTAAATCATTATTTCTTGTCGGATAAACCCCAGAATATTGGTTTGCCGTCTGTTGCCTGGTGTGCTGAGGAGCTCAATTTATCAGCCAACTATTTTGGCGATTTGATTAAAAAGGAGACCGGAGTTTCTGCTCAGGAGTATGTTCATTCCAAAGTTATAGAAGTAGCAAAGCTACGAATGATGGATACAAACAAGTCCATAAGCGAAATTGCTTATGACCTGGGGTTTAAGTACCCCCAACATTTTACAAGATTCTTTAAACAAAGAATAGGGGTTGCTCCCAACGAATACCGGGCGGCGTATAATGCCGGTAAATCGTAAATCCGTAATAGATTCGGATTCGTTTAATCAATAAAAATCATAACCTATGGACCAACTGAAAGAATTAATTTCCAACGATAGTGTATGGCGGATTCCTTTTGTCATCTTATTTTTTATTCTGTCTTTTATTACTATTTATTTCATATATAATTTTATTGAAAAGAGGTTGAAACGGCATGTGGTAAAAACAAACAAGCCATTGAACGATGTTATTATTAGTTTCTTAAGAGCACCTGTGCTCTGGATTCTCTTCTCTATCTTGCTTAGCATTTATAATCAGTTGTTTATGCCTGCCGAAAACTATTTCGAAGTGCTAACCAATATCAGCCGTATATTGTTGATCGCATCTTTGGGATGGTTTACTATCAAAGTGGTGAAGTCGTTGTCATTCTATCTTCAGAACAAATTGAATATTGAAGATCCAAACAACCTGGAGGCGCGTAAACGGCTAACTCAGCTAAAGATGTTTGAAGGAATTCTGATTGCTGTAATTGTAGTGTTGTTTATTTCAATCAGTCTGATGACCTTCGAGGCCTTAAAAAATATTGGTGTTAGTCTGCTTGCTTCGGCTGGGGTGATTGGTGTTATTGTGGGATTGGCTGCCCAACGTAGTGTAGGACAGATATTATCCGGCTTGCAGATAGCCCTTACACAACCCCTCAGACTGGATGATGTGGTGATTGTTGAGGGCGAGTGGGGGCGTGTAGAGGAAATTACCATTACGTATGTAGTCGTAAAGATTTGGGACGAAAGGAGATTGGTGGTTCCGATAGACTACTTCCTTACCAAGCCGTTTCAGAACTGGACACGCGCTACCTCCGATATATTAGGCACAGTTTTCTTATTTGTCTCCTACGATCTGCCGGTAGATCCTCTGAGGCAAAAGCTCAGCGAGATATTGAGTGAGAATCCAAACTGGGACAAACGTGTATGCAATATACAGGTTACGGACAGCAAGGAATGGTACAAGGTGCTTCGAATATTGGTAAGCAGTGCAGATTCTTCCAGAAACTGGGATCTTAAAGTGGATGTGCGCGAAAAGATGATCGACTTTATTAACCGTGAATTTCCCGGATCATTTGCCCGCTTACCGATAGACGAAAAAAGAGGATAAGTTTAGTTCCTTACCAGTATCTTTTCTGTTATCCATCCTTGTGTGGTTTCCAGAACCAACAGATAGCTGCCGGGTAGTACGCCTTGCATGGACAGGTTGTTTTGCGAAGGATCTCCGTGCTTGATTAGTGCGCCCGAAAATGAAATTAAACGGACCGATTTAAGTTGGGCTCCGTTTATATGTAGTATCTCCCCTTTTCTTACCGGATTGGGCGAAATCTTTACGGTTGGAGTCTGCGGTAGTTCTGCCGACGTGTAAAGCGTACCGTCCATAAAGGCAAGACGTTTCGTGATCCAATCTTTCATGTAATTAATTTCATCCGAATACGAGCTGGCTACATATTTGTTTGGCCACACCCAAACGTTCCAGCGGGGCCAGGCAAGAGAATTACGGTACTGGGCATTCTCCTTGTTCAGTTTATCGGTGAGTGAGTCTACCACATGCATGATGTTTGCATTGGAGTAGTTTGTGCTGCGGTACATAGTCCACCTCTCTTTCATCTCCTTTACATAAGCCGGATCACTCAACAGCCGGTACCACCAGAATGGAATCAATTGTGCTTCGGAAGGATTTACATCGTTTGTATTGTAGGCCCAGCTTTGGGGGTTCCATCCATCGTTGTAGTTGGCATTCCCGAAACCCAGATTAAAATCCCATAACGACATTTTGAATCGGGGATCTACACTGTCGCGATGTTTATATAAATTGGTGCTTAACCGGTATCCATCCACATTGCGGGCAAACTCGGTCGAAAGCATGTAATCTATAAAAGAGGTTACATCCAGGTACTTGCGGTAACCCTCCTGCTTGTCCTGATAGTTGGATGCTGCTAAGGAGTTTTCGAATTTATTAATCTGTCCGTGCAGGTAAACCTTCTGTTCGTTTGTAAGATCTCCAAACTCCGGGTACTTATATTGAAATGAGATTTTTTTGTTTATCATGGATGCTCCCCACGAATATTGGGGGTTGTAGTTTGAAGTATAGACCACCTCGTCGTCGCGGTCTACTTCCACATGATAACCACCGGTAAGTTCGTCGCCCGAATTTCCGGGTTTAGGTATATTCAGCCGGTTAGCTCCTTGTCGTACACGCTCACTTAAAATATAGACACCGTAATAGGTACCGTCCAGAACGACTTCGCAATGCACCCCGTCGGGCACATATTCAAAATAGGGCTTGGCCAGTTTGAAGGTAAGCATATCCCGGATCAGACTTTTATCGGAATAGGGCGCAAGCAGACACCAATCGCTATCGGCTCCCATTCCTAGCAGAGCAACCTCCTGTTTTTTACCGCTTTCGTTTTCGGGTCTGAAGGAATAGGGCTTTTTATCCGAGTTGGTAAAAGAGGAGTTACCTCTGTACTTGATCCCGATCCGTCCTTTGTATGCCGTTGATTGATCGGGATGCGCCAGTGTGTCGGCATAGTTCAACTTTCCCTCTCCGTTATAGATGATAGTCATACGCGCCGCGATTCTGTCTTCTCTCAGAATCATGGTATTCCCGGTGTTTATAAAAACAATAGGAAGGTTAGTCTGCGTAAAGTAGACATACGGATTGGTAGGCTTGTAATTGTCCGCTCTTTGAGCAAAAATAGAAAAACACGAAAGAATTGAGAACACTAACAACGTAATTTGCTTCATGATACTATATAGATTAAAAAAAAGATCTGTAAATATAGATATTTAATATTTCTAAACTGTTATTATTATACAAAGAATACGCATCTATTATTTAGTAACAGTAAGGGGTTTAATGGAATATGTAGAATTGGCTGTCGACTTTGTATTACATATCGATAGGTATCTGGCGGAAATGACTGTCCAATACGGAGCCTGGATATATGTAATCCTGTTCGTTATTATGTTCTGCGAGACTGGGTTCTTCTTTATTCCTTTTCTGCCTGGCGACTCGATGCTATTTGTAGCCGGAGCTCTTGCGGCCATGCAATCGAGTACAATTAATGTGCATTTATTGGCATTCTTGTTGATTATAGCGGCGATACTGGGTTATGAGGTGAATTTTTGTATCGGAAAGTATCTGGGAAGTAAAATGTTTAAGAATCCGCATTCCAAAATATTCAAACGCTCTTATCTGGAAATGACACAGGCCTTCTATAAGCGACATGGTGGAAAAACAATTTTCCTGGCACGTTTTATTCCAATTATCCGAACTTTTGCGCCTCTGGTTGGCGGAATGGGAAAGATGCATTATCGGTTTTTTCTTTTATCCAATATTGTAGGAGGGGTCGTTTGGGTGAGTATCTTTACTTATGCCGGTTATTTGTTTGGCGGGCTGACAGTGGTAAGAGATAATATTCAGATTCTTGTGGCTGCAATTATTCTTATCTCTATTATTCCTGCGGTTATAGAGTTCGCCCACAAAAAAAGAAAAATCCGGTAACGGATGAATGTTAATAAAAGAGGGCAACCAGGTTATCCTGATTGCCCTTGTTTATTTAGTACTATAGGAGTGGTGTCAAATTACCATCTTCCATTATTATTCCCTTTCCCAGACTTATTTTTGCCATGGCCATTGTTTCCTTTACCTTTGTTATCCCAACCTTTATCGCGGTCGTTGTAGCGGTCGCGGTCGTTGTCTCGATCGTATTGACGGCGATCGTCGCGGTAATAACGGTCGTTATCGTAGCGAGGTCTGTAATCACGATCTCTTTCATACCTTGCCTGTTGAGCGTAGTAGTGTTTACGGTGCTCACGATGAACTCTATCCCAATATTTCTCGCGATCGCGCATCATCTTGGCCAGCATTTTATACTTTTTGGAATTGTATTTAGCACCGTAGTGGTACGCAACACGATCCCATGAGTGGTATCTGCGGTATGAGTCTAATATTACTACTACCGGACGGTCAAAGAACCGACTAAATTCGAAAGCAAGGGACAGGTCTCCCCAACTGTGATCAACCCCTGCATAATAGTCGCGTACCTGGTAGGCCGGAACTCCATAGGCTTTTGTAAACTCTAATTCGAATGAGGGACGATCGAACGATTGTCCGAATGTAGATATGCGGGCACTAAATGTGCTATATTCCCTCTGTGCAAATAAACTAACCGAAGTCAGCAATGCAATGGCTATTATAATTCCTGTCTTTTTCATTTTGCAACAATTTGAATGTTCAACAATATGTTAAGATGGAATACCTGTTAGTTTAGAGTCTGCAATCCACTTGTTGGTATTCATTAACAAAACAAATATAATACTATTTTTGAACCTTACCTCGGGTGTATTGCTCAATAAAGTTTAAAAGATATCATTAATTGCATACAGAAATAAAAAAATACTAAAAGTTTGGACCGAATAGTTGAATGTGATAAAAATATTAACGTTTGAGCAAAACCGTCAACCGTAGCGCAAGATCGAAGAAAACCATCTTAGCATTTACATTCTGACCGATATGTTTTTCTGCTTTACTTAACTCCTCCATAAGATCAAATACATTCCGTTCGTTTACAAAGGGTGAAAACTTGATGGAGAAGGTCGATTCTTCGGGGTTCATGTAATTCAACTCCGGACTTTGAAAACGGTAAACGAAGTTCTCACGGATCAGATGCTGACAGTAACTTAAAAAGTTTTTCTGACGCTCGCGACCGATGCCTGCCATCTCGTCGGCCATAATCTTCATTCCTTTAACATTCCTGCTCCATGAATTACGCATCATTCCGATAAACTGGTTCAGGTAATATTTGGTCTCTTCTCCAAGACTGATGGTCTCAAGGGCTTTTAAAAAATTACCTCCGGCTATATGAGCCACATAATTTGCATCGTCGGATGTTAACCCAAAGTCCTTTGTTAGTTTGGCTGCTATGGCTTCGGGCAAAAGCGGACGAATCGGGATACGTTGTGAGCGTGACTGAATGGTGCCGATAATATTTTCGGGAGATTCCGAAACCAATAGAAATACGGTATTCTGGGGAGGTTCCTCAATCAGTTTAAGTAATTTATTGGCACAGGTAGGATGCATTTTCTCCGGTAGCCAGATCAGCATGACCCGATAGGTCGCCTCGTAGATCCGGAGACTGAGTTTCCGGATTATCTCATCACTTTCACCCGAATAGATAATAGCCTGCGAATTGCCTGCATCCATGCAGGTAAGCCAATCGTTCAACCCAAAATAAGGACGACCTTTGATAAAGGAGCGCCATTCGGTGATATAATCATCGCATACCTCTTTCTTTTTATCCTTTTTTACCATAGGAAAAACAAAGAAGAGGTCCGGATGTGCCAGTTCATTGTATTTAAGGCACGAAGGACACCGGCCACAGGCATCGGTATCGCTGGGTTGCGTACAGTTAAGATACCTGGCATAGGCAAGGGCCAAAGGAAAAGCTCCCGATCCTTCCTTCTCTGTAAAGAGTTGGGCATGAGGAACTACACCCGATTTCGCCGAACGAATCAAACGGGCCTTTATCTCTTCCTGACCGATTATATCTTTAAAGAACATGTCAATAAATTTCTTTTGCTACACGGTATACACTGTCGGTTGCCATCATAGTATAGAAATGAAGACTCGGAACGCCGTGTGCAACCAGATCTTTGCATTGGTTTATACACCATTCCACACCAACTTCCCTGGCCTCTTCGTCTGTATTGCACTTTCTAAGTTCGGATGCAAAAGGTTCGGGGATATCCGAACGGAATATCTTAGGCAATACCGTGAGCTGATTTTTAAATACAACCGGTTTTATACCCGGAATGATAGGTACCTGAATGCCTTCGGCCCGGCAACGTTCCACAAAGTCGTAGTACTTCTGGTTGTCGAAAAACATCTGTGTAACCAGGTAATCGGCTCCGTTGGCAACTTTTTGCTTCAGATAATGGATGTCCGAATCCATATTGGGTGCCTCTTCATGCTTTTCAGGATAACAGGCCATTCCGTATGAGAAGGGAGTTTCGTTGGCTTCAAAGGTGCTTCCATCTACAGCTATCCCCTTATTAAAGTTGTTGATCTGTTCCTGCAGGTCGGTTGCATGGTTGTGGTACAGCTTGCTATTCGCGTCGGCTGCTTCCAGTGTCTTGATGTCGCCTCTTAAAAGTAACAAATCGTATACACCAAGGAAGTTCAGATCGATTAACGCATATTCGGTCTCCTCCTTTGTAAATCCTTTACATATAATATGGGGTACAGCTGTTATATTGTATTTATTCTGAATGGCGGAAGCAATGGCTACCGAACCCGGACGTTTACGTATATTTACCTTCTCCATCTTGCCATCGGGAAGAGTCTTGTAAATGTATTCGCTGTGATGCGATGTTATATTGATGTATTTGGGGTCGAATTCGCGTAGTTTGTCGATTACATTATACACTTTCTGGATACTGTTACCCTTTAAAGGAGGTAATATCTCGAAAGAGAACGCTGTTTTGCCGCTGCCTTGTATAAGGTCGATTACTTTCATATATTTATATTTTTTGCTGCAAATGTAACAATTATACTCCGAAATAGCTTACTTTTGCAACAACAATCTAATAACAAGGCATATGGAAAATATTAATTGGTCTGAACTATCTTTTGGATATATGAAGACAGATTATAACGTAAGGTGTTACTACCGAGACGGAAAATGGGGAGAGTTGGAAGTTAGTTCTTCCGAGCTTATAAACTTGCACATGGCTTCAACCTGTTTACATTATGGACAGGAGTCATTCGAGGGGTTGAAAGTCTTTAAAGGAAAAGATGGCAAGGCACGCGTATTTCGTATGGATGAAAATGCCAAACGTATGCAATCTTCATGCCGTGGCATCATGATGCCCGAACTTCCGGTAGAGAAGTTTGAAGAGGCTGTTCGCAAAGTGGTGAAACTAAACGAACGTTTTATTCCTCCTTACGAAAGTGGAGCATCCCTGTATGTGAGACCTTTATTAATTGGATTAGGTGCACAGGTAGGTGTAAGACCTGCTACAGAATATCTGTTTATCGTATTTGTTACTCCGGTAGGACCTTACTTTAAAGATGGATTCAAACCAACACCGGTTGTTATTCTGCGCGGATACGACAGAGCGGCCCCTCTCGGAACTGGAACATATAAAGTGGGTGGAAATTATGCTGCCAGTCTGGCTGCCGGCGAAAAGGCCCACGAACTTGGATATTCGGCCGTTTTATATCTGGACGCCAAAGAAAAGAAATATGTGGACGAGTGTGGTCCTGCCAATTTTTTTGGGATAAAAGACAACAAATACATCACACCCCAATCGACTTCCATTCTTCCTTCTATTACCAATAAAAGTTTGATGCAGCTGGCAGAAGATATGGGGATGACTGTAGAGCGCAGACAAATTCCGGAAGATGAATTGGCTACGTTCGAAGAGGCGGCTGAGTGTGGAACTGCTGCAGTAGTCACTCCTATCGAACGAATTGATGATATCGATGAAAACAAATCGTATGTCTTCTCGAAAGATGGAAAGCCCGGTCCCGTATGCGAAAAACTGTACCATCAGCTGCGTGCCATCCAGTATGGAGACGTGCCTGATCAGTATGGATGGGTTACGATACTTTCTTAATTGATATCTCTAATTATAAATTATTAAATAAAATTGCTATGTCGGAGTTGCAAAACTGGGAAGTTTCTCTAACTTTGTGTCCGATATAGCAATTATATAGTGGAAGCATTTTTTAAGACACATAATTATCTTATAGAGCATTTGCAGTCGCCGGTACGCAGAGGGTTGATGGATGAAATTAACTGGAACGACCGTCTGATTGGGATTAAAGGTTCTCGGGGCGTTGGAAAAACTACATTTCTACTTCAATACGCACGTGAAAATTTTGACCCTAATACGAAAGAATGTCTTTATATTAATTTGAATCATTTCTATTTCACAGAACGTTCGTTAATTGATTTTGCTTCGGAATTCAGAGCAAAAGGCGGAAAGGTTCTGTTGATAGATCAGGTTTTCAAGTATCCTGAATGGTCGAAAGAGCTACGTTTCTGCTATGATAACTATCCCGATCTCAAGATTGTTTTTTCCGGATCGTCGGTGATGCGACTGAAGGAAGAGAATCCTGATTTGTCGGGCAAGGTTGTATCGTACAACCTGCGTGGATTTTCATTCAGGGAGTACCTTAATCTGATGTCGGGAGCTTCATTCCCTGCTTATTCGTTTGAAACAATTCTTGAAAATCATCAGGAGATAGCGAAACAGATATGTGATGAGGTGAGGCCGTTGGCTTTTTTCCCGGACTATCTGCATCATGGATTTTATCCATTTTTCCTTGAAAAACGAAATTTCTCGGAAAATCTTTTGAAAACCATGAATATGATGTTGGAGGTGGATGTTCTTTATATTAAACAAATTGAACAAAGTTATCTGCCTAAACTGAGGAAACTACTGTACTTATTGGCAACTACAGCGCCTTGTACACCCAATGTAAGTCAGCTTAGCAAAGAGATTCAGACTTCGAGGGCTACTATAATGAACTATATCAAGTACCTTACGGATGCCCGTCTAGTGAATATGATGTACCGGGTGGGAGAGGAGTTTCCCAAAAAGCCGGTTCGAGTATATATGTATAATTCCAATTTAATGTATCCGATACGACCGATGGCTGTAAACCCTCAGGCTGTAAGAGAGACTTTCTTTTTCAATCAGATGCAAAAAGACAACCGGTTGAATGAAGGAGTAAGGAACGCTCACTTTTTAGTGAACCTGAAGCATAATTTCAGAATTGAAGAAAACCTGAAAGGGAAGATCAATCCCGAATTGTATTATGCCGTTGAAAAAGCCGAAGTGGGAGGAGATAATATAATTCCTCTTTGGTTGTTCGGATTCTTATATTAAAAATTTTTTAACAACAAAATTGTAATAGTCTTATGTCCAAACAGAAGAAATTTTTGACTTGTGATGGTAACCAGGCTGCTGCACATATAGCTTATATGTTCAGTGAGGTGGCTGCTATTTACCCCATCACACCATCGTCGACGATGGCTGAATACGTTGACGAATGGGCTGCTGCTGGTAGAAAGAACATCTTCGGTGAAACGGTGAAAGTGGAAGAAATGCAATCTGAGGCAGGTGCAGCAGGTGCTCTTCATGGTTCATTGCAGGCCGGAGCCCTAACGACAACATTTACAGCCTCTCAGGGGTTGTTGTTGATGATTCCTAACATGTACAAAATTGCAGGGGAGCTGCTTCCTACTGTATTCCATGTGTCGGCTCGTGCTTTGGCTGCTCAGGCATTGTCAATTTTCGGCGATCATCAGGATGTTATGGCAGCTCGTCAGACTGGTTTTGCCATGTTCTGTACCGGATCTGTGCAAGAGGTAATGGATATGGCGGCTGTGGCTCACCTGGCTACTTTGAAAACCCGTATTCCTTTTATGCACTTCTTCGATGGTTTCAGAACTTCGCACGAAATTCAGAAAATTGAAGCTTTGGCACAAGAAGACGTTATTCCGTTGATTGACCAGCAGGCTTTGGCCGATTTCCGTAAGAGAGCTTTGAATCCTGAAGCTCCCGTAGCCAGAGGTACTGCTCAGAATCCGGATATCTACTTCCAGGCTCGCGAGGCTTCAAATCCTTTTTACGATGCTGTTCCTGAAGTAGTAGAAGAATACTTGAATAAACTGGCTGTAATCACAGGCAGAAAATATAATCTGTTTGACTATTACGGAGCTGAAGATGCCGACCGCGTGATTATCGCGATGGGATCTGTTACAGAAGCAATCCGTGAGGTAATAGATATGATGAATGCTAATGGCGAAAAGGTTGGTTTGATTTCTGTACACTTGTACCGTCCATTCTCTGCCAAACATTTCCTTGCAGCTCTTCCTAAAACAGTTAAAAAGATTGCTGTATTAGACAGAACAAAAGAACCGGGAGCTACCGGCGAACCTCTTTACCTCGATGTTAAGGATTGTTTGTATGGAAAAGAAAACGCTCCGGTTGTAGTTGGTGGTCGTTACGGCTTATCTTCAAAAGATACAACTCCGGCACAGATTGTTGCTGTGTACGAAAATCTGGCAATGAATTTGCCTAAGAATCAATTTACTATTGGTATTGTTGACGATGTTACTTTTACTTCTCTCCCTCAGAAAGAAGAAATTATATTCGAAAATGGTCCTTATGAAGCTAAGTTCTATGGTTTAGGTGCCGACGGTACTGTTGGTGCTAACAAGAACTCTGTTAAGATTATCGGTGATAATACCGATAAGTATTGCCAGGCTTATTTCTCTTACGACTCAAAGAAATCGGGCGGTTTTACCTGTTCTCACCTTCGTTTTGGTGATAACCCCATCCGTTCTACCTATTTGGTTACGACACCCGACTTTGTAGCTTGTCACGTTCAGGCTTACCTTCGTTTGTACGATGTAACCAAGGGGCTGAAGAAGAATGGAACATTCCTGCTTAACACGGTTTGGAATGCAGAAGAGGTAAAGAAGAATCTGCCGGATAAGGTTAAGAAATATTTTGCCCAAAATAACATTACGCTTTACATTATCAATGCTACTATGATTGCTCAGGAAATTGGTTTGGGTAACCGTACCAATACAATCCTTCAATCGGCATTTTTCAAGATCACAAATGTAATTCCTTTTGATCTGGCTGTAGAACAGATGAAGAAATTCATTGTGAAATCGTACGGTAAGAAGGGTGAAGATGTAGTGAACAAGAATAATGCTGCGGTAGATCGCGGTACTGAATTTGTAAAGGTTGAGATTCCGGCAGAATGGGCACTGATTGATCCCCAACCGGAAGAGTCTCATCCGGATGATTCCGATTTCATTAAGAATATTGTGCGCCCTATCAATGCTCAGGCTGGAGATGATCTTCCTGTATCTGCATTTAAAGGTCGCGAAGATGGTACATGGGAACAAGGAACAGCTGCCTCTGAAAAACGTGGAGTTGCTGCTTTTGTTCCGGTTTGGAATGCCGACAACTGTATTCAGTGTAACCAATGTGCTTATGTTTGTCCTCACGCAACCATCCGTCCGTTTGTTTTGGATGAAGCCGAACAGGCTAAAGCTCCTCAGTTCGCAACACTGAAAGCTACTGGTAAGCAGTTTGCCGGAATGCAGTTCCGCATCCAGGTGAATGTTCTTGACTGTCTGGGTTGTTCAAACTGTGTGGATGTTTGTCCCGGTAATAAGCAAGGCAAAGCCTTGGATATGGTTCCAATCGAAGGGGAATACGATGAGCAGGATAATTGGGACTTCATGGTTAAGGAGGTTAAATCAAAACAACATTTGGTTGACATCAAGGCTAATGTGAAGAATTCTCAGTTTGCTACTCCTCTGTTTGAGTTCTCAGGTGCTTGTGCAGGTTGCGGTGAAACTCCGTACATCAAACTGATTTCTCAGTTGTTTGGTGATCGTCAGATGATTGCAAATGCTACCGGTTGTACCTCTATCTATTCTGGTTCTGCTCCTTCAACTCCATATACAACCAACGAAAAGGGTCACGGTCCGGCTTGGGCTAACTCTTTGTTTGAGGATAATGCCGAATATGGTTTAGGTATGCGTCTGGCTACAGTTAAGATGAGAGAGCGTTTGGTTAGATTGATGACTGAAGCGCAGACTTGTTCTTGCTGTTCGGACGAACTTAAGGCTTTGTTCAGCGAGTGGATCGAAAAGAAAGAAGATACGGATGCCAGCATTGAACTTGCAGGAAAGATCAGACCGATGGTTGCTGCTTGCGATTGCGATATTTGCAAACAGATCCACGAACTGGGTCACTTCATGATCAAGAAATCACAATGGATTATTGGTGGTGACGGTTGGGCATATGATATCGGCTTCGGTGGTCTTGACCATGTGATTGCTTCTGGCGAAAACGTAAACATCCTGGTTGTAGATACAGAGGTTTACTCGAATACAGGTGGTCAGTCTTCTAAGTCAACTCCAGTCGGTGCTGTTGCCAAATTTGCTGCTGCCGGAAAGCAGGTGCGTAAAAAAGACCTGGGTCTTATCGCAACTACTTATGGATATGTATATGTGGCTCAGATTGCTATGGGTGCTAACCAGGCACAGACCTTGAAAGCGATTAAAGAGGCTGAGGCATATGATGGCCCATCTTTGATTATTGCTTATGCTCCATGTATCAGTCACGGATTGAAGGGCGGCATGGGTAAAGCTCAAACCGAAGAGGCTGAAGCTGTAGCATGTGGTTACTGGCATTTGTGGCGTTATAATCCAGCGTTGGAAGCTGAAGGTAAGAATCCGTTCTCATTGGATTCAAAAGAACCTCAGTGGGATAAGTTCCAGAGCTTCCTGAAGGGTGAAGTTCGTTACTCTTCGCTGATGAAGCAATTCCCGGTTGAAGCCGCCGAATTGTTCCAGGCTGCCGAAAAGAATGCTAAGTGGAGATATAACAACTACAAACGGTTGTCTATAACCATGGAACCAGAAGCTGCTGAATAAGTAGTATAGAATAAAATCAAAAAGGGCTGTTCCGTTAAGGAATGGCCCTTTTTTAGTTCGTTAGGTTGGTCTAATATATAAAAATTCTTAAATCAATGCATTTAGTTTATGTTGTATAGCATATATTTGAATTATTGTTGTATCTTTGCAGTATAAAAATAAAGAAATAATAAACCGACTTGCTAAAGGGGTAAGTCACAAAAGATGAAAATTATGAATACAATGAAAGAAAGCAATGTTCGCGCATTAGCGATGTTAAAGTACCAGGCCGATCGTTATCAATCTACAGGAAATGGTGTAATGAGTCAGCGTATCAACGCACAGATCAGGTCTATGTTAGTGGAAATGAACAATAGTTCTTCCAAGAATTAATCAGAGGTTTTAAAGAGGTTTCTTTGTGTACTGCTTAGGCAGTTACCAAAGAAGATGCAGTGGAGTCCTTCGCAAAATGGCGGTTGGGGCTTTTTTTTATGTTTGAAGCGTTTCTGTAAAATCTAGAGATACAACTGATATAAGTTAGCATTTTAGTAAATTATCATATCCATACAATAAAGAGCATAACCCAGATAGGTCATGCTCTTTATTGTATGGATATGTTTATATATTATTTTACTTACTGGCTTTAAGGCCTCTGATTACAGAAGGAGTAAAGCCTGCCAATTCCATTTCGTTCAATCCTCTGATAGTTATTCCTCCGGGTGTTGTAACCTTATCGATCTCTGTCTCCGGATTGCTTTTGTTGGCTAATAATAAATCGACTGCACCCTTCACCGTTTTCAAGACAATTTCTTTGGCCTGATCCGGATAAAACCCAAGTTCTACTCCACCTTCGCTGGACGCTCTTATGTAACGCATAGCAAAAGCAATACCACTTGATGCAAGAGCAGTACCGGCAGTCATCAGATTTTCCTCGATCAACATAGCACTTCCCAATTCGTTAAACAGGTTTACAACCAGTACTTCTTGCTCGTGTGTTGCATTGCATGAGGAAACAAAGGTCATACTGCTGCATACTTCAATAGCGATATTTGGGATTACTCTAAATAAAGCGGGTGTATTGGTGGATTCGGGTCTTGGATCCTTATCAAGAAATTCATTCAAACGATCGAAAGGAATTCCGGCTGCGATAGATATGATAATTTGATTTTCGTAATTCAGGGCATATTTTATTTCGCTTATTACGGATTCGACACGCCATGGTTTTACTGCTATTATAACAATATCTGCATTTTTTACAGCTTCCAGATTATTTTTTGAAATAATGAAACTGTTGTTGGCCTGCAACATCTTGTCCAGATTTTCCTGCACCAGGTCTGTACAAGTAATGTCTGATGCTTTTAGGATCGATCCTTTTGCCAAACCACGGGCAATAGCTCCACCAATATTCCCGACTCCGATTACCGTAACTTTCATTGTGTAAATCTCCTATTCCGTTAAATGATTATAATCTGCTAAAGTAGCAACAAATGTAATCATAATAATTAAAAATATTGGAATCCGATGTCTAAATCATATCTTTGCGTGTATGAAGTTAACACAATCATTTTTTGAGACCGATGTGCTTGAATTGGCACCTGCCCTTTTGGGGAAGATTATATGCCGGAAGATGCCCGACGGGGAGGTGTTGCGTTGTCGTATCACCGAGACAGAGGCATACAATGGGGTATCCGATCTGGCTTGCCATGCCAGTAAAGGGCGTACTTTACGAACGGAAGTAATGTATGGGGGCGGAGGAAATATCTATGTATACATGATTTACGGGATGTATTGGATGCTAAATATTGTAAGTGGCGGAAAGAATAACCCTCAGGCAGTTCTTATCCGCGGAGTAGAACAGACCTCGGGCCCGGGGCGTGTAGGGCGTTTACTCGCTCTGGATAAATCCTTTTACGGAGAGTCTCTTATAACATCGGGTCGTATTTGGCTGGAAGATGATGGAAGCGAGGTAAGTTATGAAACTACTCCTCGAATAGGAATTAACTATGCGGGTGAACCTTGGGTAAGTATGCCCTGGCGCTTTATTATCATAAATAATGCCAAAAACTAAGAAAATACCTCGAAAATTATCTTGTTTAAGTTGTTAAATTTTATCTTTGTCTTCTTATTAGAAATTATTAATAATCCTATAGAATGAAAAAAGTATTAGTGGGTGCCCTGTTATTTGCATGCGCATTGACGACAGTGGCTCAGGAGAGCGGTGACTATGTTTTTACTCCGGTTAAGGAATTAAAAGTAACGCCTGTTAAAAATCAAAATCGTACCGGAACTTGTTGGTCGTTTTCTGGTCTTGGTTTCCTTGAGGCTGAGTTGATCCGTCAGGGTAAGGGTGAATTCGATTTGTCTGAAATGTTTATTGTAGGCCATTCGTATAAAGATAAAGCCGATAAATATGTTCGTCTGCATGGTAAACTAAATTTTGGTCAGGGAGGCTCTTTTGAAGATGTGTTGTATGTGACAAAACATTACGGAGCTGTTCCAGAGTCGGTGATGAACGGTTTACAATATGGAGAAGATATGCATGTGCATGGCGAAATGGAAGCTATTGCATATAATTATGTGAATGCTGTAGTAAAAAATAATAACGGTAAGCTTTCTACTTCATGGAAAAAAGGATACGACGCCGTAATTGATTCTTACTTAGGTGAGGTTCCTGAAAAATTTACATACAATGGAAAAGAATATACTCCTCAGACTTTTGCAAAAGAGTTGGGCTTGAACATTGACGATTATGTATCGCTTACTTCTTATACTCACCACCCTTTCTATTCTGAATTTCCCCTGGAAATAGAAGATAACTGGCGTTGGGCTAATTCATATAATTTACCATTGGACGAGTTTATGGCTGTTTTTGAAAATGCTATCAATACAGGTTACAGTATTGCCTGGGGTTCTGATGTGAGCGAAAAAGGCTTTACTCGTAATGGTATCGCAGTTATTCCAGACATCAAGGCTATTGAAACATCCGGATCAGACCAGGATAAATGGGTTGGATTAAGCAAAACAGAGAAGGATAACGAAATTAAGAAATTAATCGAAAAACCTTGTCAGGAAATAGCAGTTACTCAAGCAATGCGTCAGGAAGCTTACGATAACTACCAAACAACTGATGATCATGGAATGATTATCTACGGAATTGCTAAAGATCAGACCGGTAAAAAATTCTATATGGTGAAGAACTCATGGGGTACTGATAATAAGTATCAGGGAACATGGTATGCATCGGAAGCATTTGTTGCTTATAAAACAATGAATATTATTGTACACAAGGATGCTCTGCCAAAAACTATCGCTAAGAAGTTGGGCTTAAAGTGATATAAATAAAAAAAGCCTTCCGAAAATTACTTCGGAAGGCTTTTTTTATTTGATCAGTTTCAGAGTGAAGTTAGTCCCGGAATCGGCTTTCTCCAAATACTGATTTAGCAGTATCATACTGTCGCCGGAACTAAGAAAGAACAGAGAAAGATCTCCATTGCTAGGCAGAAGCTCGTAGATTGTATCATTTGGATATTGCGGACTTCCCTTCATGCTTTTTCTGTGACCGTAAGTATAGAAAGTTTTATCTTGTCCCTTATCTGCTTTTAGATAAGTCGTTGCCAATGAGAAAACCCCTTCAACACTTTTCTCCTGAAAAAAAAGATTTAAGTCGTACTTAATCCCTTCACTATTCTCAACCGGTAAAATACCGGAATAAGTTTCTTCAACAATATTTCCCAGGCTGTCTATTATTTGCAACGAATCGCGCATATTAGCGATAGTCGAATCTGCCGGAGTATCTGGTACAACAGGTTTTTGATCCGATTTAGTATTGTTACAAGCCACTAATAGAATCGCCGAAATAGCAATAAGATACTTTTTCATCTGCTTTTCCTGTTTAATAGTTCTATATAATAAGAAACAGCCGTATTAATTCAATTGTTTTATAACCCAAGTACTCGTTTGAAGCGCTGCATAAAATCTTTGGCTTCTTCTAAAGTAAGACAAAGAGGAGGTAGCAGACGGATGGTATTGGTTCCGGCAACACCTGTGAATACCTTTTCTTCAAAAAGAAGCCGGCTACGTATTTCCTTTATTGATCCTTCAAATTCAATACCGATCATGAGTCCTCTGCCGCGAATTTCTTTAATCCCGGGGAGTTTGGCTAGTTCATCTATCAGGTAATCGCCAATGTTTTTTGCATTATCCAGCAGCTTTTCATTTTCCATGATGTCAAGAACAGCGATTGCGGCAGCACAAGCAAGATGATTCCCTCCAAAAGTTGTTCCCAGCATTCCATAAACAGGCTTGAATTCCGGACTTATTAATACACCCGCTAACGGAAAGCCATTTCCTATACCTTTAGCTACGGTAATCATATCCGGCTTGATTCCTGCATATTGATGTGCGAAGAATTTTCCGGTTCGTCCGTATCCCGATTGTATCTCGTCTAAAATAAGTACTACATTATATTGAGTACAAAGCGCACGAAGCTCCTGCATAAAAAGATCCGAAGGCTGCTGTATTCCTCCAACGCCCTGAATTCCTTCTATTATTACAGAAGAAACATCCCCTTTTTGAAGTTCGGCTTCAACAGCTTTAATGTCGTTAAGCGGAACAAATGTAACGGGAATCGTATCGTTGATCGGGGCGATAATAGCCGGATTATCGGTCACCTTCACCGCAGCAGATGTACGTCCGTGAAAGGCTTTTTTAAATGAAACAACTCTTTTCTTGTGATTATGAAAAGAGGCAAGTTTCAACGCATTTTCATTTGCTTCGGCTCCAGAGTTGATTAAGAATAATGAGTAGTCATCGTATCCGGAAAGTTTTCCTAGCTTTTCTGCCAACTCTACTTGCAATGAATTGATTACCGAATTGGAATAAAATCCCAATTTGTTGAGCTGTTCGGTTAGCTTTTGTACATAGTATGGATGACAATGGCCTACAGAAATAACAGCATGCCCGCCATACAGATCGAGGTATTCGTTTCCTTCGGCATCCCATACATGGCATCCTTTACCTTTTACGATGTCTATATTGAATAATGGATATACATCAAATAATTTCATGTTTGTATTGTTATATTTCTTTATAACTTATTCCGAATTTAAAAAGCACTGGGTTTAAGATGCAGTCCCACTGTTTCTTCCAGGTTGAACATCAGGTTCAGATTGTGAACAGCTTGTCCCGAAGCACCTTTAAGCAAATTATCAATCATGGAAATGATTAACAATTTATCGTTATGCTTTTCCAGATGAATCAAACATTTGTTTGTATTAATCACTTGTTTGAGGTCAGGATTCTTATCAGTGATGAATGTAAAGGAATGATCATCGTAATATTCCTCGTAAATCCGTTTGATCTCATCCAATCCAACTTTGCAGTCCAAATAGGTGGTTGTAAATATTCCTCTTGAGAAGTTTCCCCTTACCGGAATAAAATTAATTTCGCTTCTGAAGCTGTTCTGCAGAGAGGTAAGACTTTGTTTGATTTCGGCAAGATGTTGATGTGCAAAAGGTTTATATATGGAGATATTGTCATTTCTCCAGCTGAAATGAGAAGTTCCGGAAGGCTTTACTCCGGCACCGGTCGAACCTGTGATTGCATTAACATGCAGCTCTGAATTTAACATCAGATGCTTTGCGAGAGGAAGTACACCCAGCTGAATGCAAGTGGCGAAACATCCGGGGTTGGCTACATGATTGGCAGCACAAATTTTACGACGATTCAATTCCGGCAGACCGTAAACAAAATCATGATCACCAGTTTCAATTCTGTAGTCGGTGCTAAGATCAATGATTTTCAGTTTGCCCGGTATCTCATGACTTTCAATAAACTTTTTCGTATCGCCATGTGCCGTACAGAAAAAGAGAACATCAATTTCGGAGAAGGGAAGCTGATCTGTAAAGACAAGATCAGTTTCTCCATACAGTCCGCTATGCACGTCTGTTATCTTATTTCCTGCATTACTGCTGCTGTTTACAAAAGCTATTTCAACATCCGGATGGTTAATAAGCAGACGAATCAATTCGCCTGCCGTATAACCAGCACCACCTATAATACCTGCGCTAATCATTATTGTTTATTTTTGTTTTGAACCGAATAGAAAATCTTCATCTGGTTACCCAATATTTTGGTGAAACCTTTCACATCGTCGGCTGTCCATGCTTTTTGTTCTTCTCCATACACACCAAAGTCGCCTTTCATCAGATCGAAGTCACTTTGTACACCTACCAATGTATAACTGTAAGGACGCAGGTTTATAATAACACGGCCGGTTACATTTGCCTGACTGCTTTGAAGAAATGCTTCCATATCCCGCATTACAGGTTCGAGATACTGAGCCTCGTGAAGGAACATACCGTACCAGTTTCCCAGCTGATCCTTCCAATATTGCTGCCATTTAGTGAGTGTATGCTTTTCAAGCATTTTGTGTGCATTGATAATAAGCATCGGGCCGGCTGCTTCAAAGCCAACACGTCCTTTGATACCGATGATCGTATCACCCACATGCATGTCTCTTCCGATGGCGAATTTGCAACCTACAGCTTCAACTGCGCGGATAGCATCCACTTTATTACTGTACGAAATACCGTTTACACCACAAATCTCTCCCTTTTCGAAATCTATTGTCAACGTCTCTTCTTTCGTTTCTGTCACCTGAGAAGGATAAGCCTCTTCCGGAAGTGTTTTATCGGAATGCAAAGTTTCCTTTCCTCCAACACTTGTACCCCAAAGACCTTTGTTGATGGAATACTCCATTTTTTTGAAATCGGCTTCAAAACCATGTTGTTTCAAGTAATTGATTTCATATTCGCGGCTTAAAACCATGTCGCGGGTTGGGGTAAGTATTTTAATATGGGGGGCCATGACTTCGAAGGTGAGGTCGAAGCGAACCTGATCATTTCCCGCACCGGTGCTTCCGTGGGCTACATAATCGGCTCCGATCTCTTTTGCATATTCAATGATGGCAAGAGCCTGGAAAATACGTTCCGAGCTTACAGATATGGGATAGGTTCCATTACGTAATACATTGCCGAATACCATGTATTTTATACTCTTTTCGTAATACTCCTGTTCAACATTCAGAGCTACGTGCTTTACTGCGCCAAGTTTGTAAGCCTTGTCTTCAATCACTTTCAACTCTTCTTCGCTGAAACCACCAGTGTTGGCAACAGCCGTGTAAACATCGTAACCTTTCTCTTCTGAGAGGTACTTTGCGCAAAAAGAGGTATCCAGACCTCCACTAAATGCAAGTACAACTTTTTCTTTCATAATCTGTATATTTTTTGTATCCTTTATTTATTATCTTTCTCTTCGTTTTTTTTGTTTTTGGGGCTGTTCGGATCGTAAAGCATAGCCGTGCATATACAATAACGTCTTTCAGTACGTGTTAGTACATCATGGTTGATACATCCTTCACATCCTTTCCAGAAGGCCTCGTCATTGGTGAGTTCTGAAAAAGTAACCGGTACATATCCCAATTCAGTATTTATTTTCATTACTGCAGCTCCCGATGTAAGACCGAACAATTTGGCTTTGGGCCAACGTAAACGAGATAAAGTAAATGCTGCATTTTTAATACGTTTTGCTAAACCGTGACCTCGAAATTTTTCCACGACAATCAATCCTGAGTTTGCCACATATTCTTTGTTTCCCCAGGATTCAATATAGCAAAATCCTGCAAATTCAGTTCCGGCCAAAGCAATGATGGCTTTTCCCTCCTTCATCTTCTGAGCAACATACTCGTGGGTACGCTTGGCAATTCCTGTTCCACGTACTTTGGCAGCAGCTTCAATGGTGTCCAAAATGGTATCAACGTATACCTCATGAGAGGCATCGGCCACCATTACATCGATTTCAACTTTATTTTCCATTTTTTATTTTGCGTTCATAATTTACTTAAACAAGTGTGTTTGCTATTTCCGGGATAAATTGTGCCAATGCCTGAAGTACACCTTCGCGGCTTATACCCTCTCGTGGAATAAGCAGAATCGTATCATCACCGGCAATTGTTCCCAAAATTTCGCGGGGAGCCTTTGCATCTATATCTGATGCGATTCCCATTGCATATCCCGGTCTTGTTTTTAATACCGCCAGATTTCCGGAGAATTCAATGTTCCGGTATCCGGTTACAGCTTCAGTCCCCCTATTCCGTATATCTTTATTACCCGGAATCCGTGTCTGGTCAGGAAGCGTATATACATAGTTGTCAGCACCATCGTGTATTTTTGCAATCTGAAGTTGCTTAATGTCTCTTGAGAGAGTCGCTTGAGTTAATGTAAACCCCAGACTCTCCAACCGTTTTTGCAGCTCTTCCTGATTATGGATCGATTCTGATTCAATAATCCTGCATATTGCCTCCATTCGATGTTGCTTTGTCTTCATATATTGTATATTTATTCAAAAACTGCTGCAAATATACGAGTTAATCTGAATAAATATACAAACAAATGAAATATTTTATGCTTAAAAACATTAAATAAATCAAAGATCGTTTTCTGTCTGTATGGTGATAGTATTTTGACCTGTTATGAGTGTTTCTTTATTAAATTATGTTGTATTTTTGCATGTTGAACATAAAATCCATAAAATGAAAAAATTAGTAGGATTATTTATTACGGGACTGTTGTTTCTGAGTTCATGTGGAAGTGTTCCTCTAACCGGCCGGCAACAGGTATTACTCGTTTCAGACCAGGAAGTTGTTGCTGCCAGTCTGACTCAGTATAATGATTATTTAAAAACAGCCAAACTCTCTACAAATGCAACGCAATCGGCAAAGGTATTACGTGTCGGACAGAAAATTGCAGCTGCTACCGAGGCTTATCTTAAAGCTAACGGATTGTCTGCCGATCTGGCAAATTATGCGTGGGAATTTAAATTAGTAAATGACAAGCAGGTAAACGCATTCTGTATGCCCGGTGGTAAGATCGTGGTATATGAAGGTTTGCTGCCGTTAACTACCACAGACGATGAGCTTGCAGTGGTTATTGGTCACGAAGTTGCTCATGCAGTGGCTAAACATGCCAACGAACGTATGAGTCAGCAGTTGGTTGCACAGTACGGTTCTTCCATACTCGGACAAGTATTAAGCGGAAAGTCGGCTGCGGTTCAGACGGTTGCTTCTACTGTTTATGGCTTAGGTGCCGAATACGGAGTAACCTTGCCTTATTCAAGAAAGCATGAATATGAAGCCGATTATATGGGGCTTGTATTTATGGCGATGGCCGGATATAAACCGGATGTGGCAGTAACATTCTGGCAAAAGATGTCGGCCAACGGAGGTAGCGGTGCTCCTGAATTTATGAGTACTCACCCCAGTGATGCCAATCGTATTGCCGAGATCAACCGCCATTTGCCTCAAATAAAAGCAATGGTGAAGTGATTTAGACCGTAATTCCCATCTGTTTCATCAGGAAACAGGCGTTCATATTCTGAGCTATTCCTTCTCTGAGTTCATACGAGAAGGATAGCTCATTTTCTTTTATATCAGCTTCAAAGCGGTAGTTCTTCAGTTGGTCGGGAAACTCATCCTCAAGAGTACCCAGAACCAGGTCGTGTGTGGCAATAATACCACATGCTTTATACGAAATCAGTTGTTTCATCAGTGCCAGAGAACCCTTCTGTTTGTCGACCGAGTTAGTCCCTTTCAGAATTTCATCCAATATTATGAAAAGTTCCTTCCCTTCAGCCAGTCGGTCGATAATCATTTTCAGCCTTTTAAGTTCGGCAAAAAAATACGATTCGTGATTAACAAGCGAGTCGGCTGTACGCAGGCTGGTAATGAGTTGCGCCGGATAGACCGATAATTCCGATGCACAAACAGGCGCCCCCGTCAGAGCTAGTAGATAATTAACACCAACTGTACGTAAGTAAGTACTCTTCCCTGCCATATTTGCTCCGGTGATGATCAGGAACCAGGGTCTTTTCTTTATGGAGATATCATTTTTCACACATAAATCACGGTGAAGCAGGGGATGTCCCAAATCTTTTCCTTCCATACGGAAGTATTCGTCGGCTATTTCAGGATAGATGTAGCCGGGGTGGTTAAACGCAAATCCCCCCAGTGAACTGTATGCATCGAATTCGTATAAGGTATCAAACCACTTGCGGATGTCTTCTTTGTGCTGTTTTCTCCATCGTTCAATATTGCAAGCCTGACGGATGTCCCAGAGAAGTAATATATTCAAAATGAATCCAGCCAGTAGGTTATATCGCTGATCAAGATTTCCGGTGTGTTTCGAAAGCCTTTTTATTGCCATGGATGCTTGCGATTGCGGATTGGAAAGATTCTTGCCTAGATCCATAAGTGCTTCGCATTGAAACGGGTATCTTTCAATGCATAGCATGAGTTTGCCATATACATCCAGTATACTATTCATTTTACTTACGGATTGATGCACCTTGTTAATCTTCTTTGTCTGACTATAGGAAACTATAAAGCTGATGGTAAACAGGGTAGATAGAAATGGTATACCGATCAGATCGAATGAATACAGTGTGATGCTGGTAATCCATACAATAGGGAAAAGCCATGCAAGAATTTTCCAAACTATATTTTCTTCAAATAAAATAGCTTCGGCGGTGAGAGCTTCCAGCAGCTTATCGTCATTCTTGTCACCCTTGTACATCGAGCCGGTGGCAAAAAAATGTTGTCTCAGCTGTGTATTCTCGGCAAGCTCACGTACGGCGGCCTGTCTTCTAAGGATTGTTCCTTTTTGGGTGGATGGATTCCGAAACCATCCGGATAATACACTTTTCCCTCCATGTGTAACAGTCCGGTTTATAGACTGAAACAGGGATCTTTCTCCAAAGAGATCAAGATCCAGACCAAAGGGATGCGTCGGATCTGTAAGTTCGGGTGCGCCATCGAATGCGGAAAAATTGTAATCAAGTCCGTTTAGCTCGTCCTTGTCCAACTGAAGTATAGTTTCTGTATATTGCTTTTGCTTAAATAATTTATTGTGGAGAAGAATAAAGCCTAAGAAGGGAATAAAAAATCCACTTACCATCAACAGTATGATAGTCCAGCTTTCATTTCTCACAAACCAAAGACCCACACAGATGGCACAGACCATAAGCAAGCGGATTGTGCCGATTAAATGTATTTTTTTCTTCAAATTGTCCAGCTTTTTTGTAAAAGCCGTAATCGAATCCTGATAAAACTGATAAATCTCTTCCATGAGGTCAAAGATATGGAAAAATTAAGAAGTGTGCCGGTTTTTATGTATTTTTGCACACACAAGAACATTCTCTGTAATTAGTGAGAGTTTGAATAAACGGGAGGAATGTGTGTATGATGAAAGTTTTATTATTGGCACTTGCTTTATTGGCAAGCAGTTTGGTTTCTGCACAGGTTATTGTTTATAAGTACGAACAATTTAACGCAGACAGTGTTCGGCGGGAGCTGGATAAGCGCCCCTATTTTTCTTTAAACAAAGACAATTATCTCATCGTAGGAACCACCCTTGGAGAAAGACCAACCTCATCGAATTCGGATGCAAAATTTCAGTTAAGTATCAGTCAGCGGTTAACCAAAACCGTTTTGCCCTTTGATACCTATCTGTTTATAATGTACACGCAAAAAGCATTCTGGAATGTATTTCAGAAATCCATGCCCATGCGCGACCTCAACTTTAATCCGGGGATCGGTCTGATGCGCCCCATTATATACAAGAATAAATATATAGGGAAAGGTTCCCTTATTCTTGAACACGAGTCCAACGGCAAAGACAGTCTTGCTTCACGTAGCTGGAATAAAGTTACTTTGGCAGTTGCCGTACTTATGCATAAGAATGTTGAGATGCAATTTAAAACATGTATTCCGATTATAGACAGCGACAATAACCGGGATATTCTCAGGTACAACGGTATTGGTCAGCTTGCCACCAGTTTTATGACCGACAACCGGAAGTTCAACGCCGCAGTAATTTTAAATAAAAGAAAAGGCTGGGACTTTAATTTCAATACGACGCTTGAGGTTGGATACAAATTCAATCCGAGGGACAACCAGTACATATTCCTGCAATATTACAACGGATACGGAGAAGGATTGCTGGAATACAAACAGTTTCAAAGCAAGTTACGTATAGGCTTTGTTATAAAACCACAGGATTTTAGCTTTTATTAATACACGATTGGGAATTTGAGCTATCTTTGTTTGACGAAAAAGCAACTTGATGGATGATTATACCTCTTTAATATGCGAGATTAAGTCTGGAAGCCGTACCGCTTTTAATACACTTTATCGTATACATTACCCGGGTTTGTTAGCCTATGCAGAATTATTTCTGGATGAAGGCGGAGCCGAGGATGTAGTACAAGACGTGTTTTTAAATGTATGGATTAACCGGGATAATCTGAATGATTCCTCTTCATTAAAAGGGTACCTGTTGCGTTCGGTATACAACACTTCACTTAATTACCTGAAAAAAGAGAAATATGCCAGGAAGTATTCTTCAGAATATCAACAGCAGATCGAAGAGCTTGGATATCTTTTTTATGATCCGGAATCCAATGAAACCATCCAGAAATTGTATTCCAAAGACCTGCATAAGGAGATTCAGGCTGCTATCGATGCATTGCCTCCCAAGTGCAGGGAGGTATTCTCATTAAGTTACCTGGGCGAATTATCGAATAAAGAGATTGCACAACAACTTGGCATATCGGTAAGTACCGTCGAAAATCACATTCACTCAGCATTAAAACAATTAAGAATTAAATTGGGAGCTTATAAGACGGTGCTTTTGTTTTTTGTTCTTTTTTTACAAAAATGAAAAAATATTTTCATTTCAACTAGGTGGTTTTTTCTCTTTGATTGTATCTATAGTGTTACAAGTAAAAAAAGAAGTTACTTAATGCATGAATGAACAACTAATACATACCTATCTGTCGGGACACGCAACCCCTGGTGAACAACGTGAACTGCTTGAATGGCTTCGTGAATCGGAAGAAAACAAACGATTGTTTTTCGAGATGAAAGCGGTTTGGTCCGGACTACAGACTATGGATAAACTTGCAGAGAGCGACCGTATGGAAAGTTCGCTTCGCATGCTCAATGAAAAGATAGACCGACGTGCTGCCCACATGATAAAACCAACTGTAAGTAAATCATCATTTGCCATTTCCGGGAAGTGGATGCTTATGGTTGCTGCTGTCATTCTTCTGATTCTTTTACCCCTTACATGGATCCTTCGCGAAGGCAGCACATCTGATATTACTCAGCTTTATGTAACAAATCGCAGCAACCTTGTAAAAGTATTATACCTGCCCGATGGAACGAAGGTGTGGTTAAACAAAAATACATCCCTGATATATCCGGAAAAATTTTCGACTAAACAACGTGAGGTAATTCTGGATGGAGAGGCATTCTTTGATGTAACGAAAGATAAAAAGCATCCTTTTGTCGTTAAAACCTCCTCATTTAATATAAAGGTGCTTGGAACCACATTCAATGTCCATTCGTATAAAGAAGATGTACAGGTTTCGGCCGTACTAGAAAGCGGAGTCATTCAGCTTCAAAGTGCCCAGGGTGATGCACTTGTAACAATGCATCCGGGGCAACAGGCTTTGTACAAACCCGATACAAAAGAACTTGAAGTATCGTATGTGGCAGTCAATGAACATACATCGTGGCGTTATAACCTGGTAACACTAAACAATGTAACTATACATGAGGTGGTGAAGAGCCTGGAAGAAAATTACCAGATAAAGATTCAGACTGATAGTGTAACACTTCGCGACCATCGTTACAACTTTACCTACGACAAGGGGGATAGTGCGGAAATGTCGGTGCGAATGCTGCAATACGTGACCGGGCTGAATTGTAAAATCATAAAAAGATAACAAGATATGAGTTTATATTTATTCGGCAGCGGCTGAATTTGGATTGTAATGGTTTTGAAATGCTATTTTCACTGTTCTGTCTTTTTTGAAACATCTTACTGAAACATGTCGTCCGTACATTTGCAATGTCAATTTAAATGAAGATTGCTTACTGCACAAAGACTGTTTACGGGTATGACAGACCTGTGAAAATGGAAAGAGTATGTGTTTGTTAGTCTTTGTTGTAAAATAAGATAAAATGTAGTTTTAATATTGGAAAACTAGCACGATACATAATTCTATCCGGTATTTTCGAGATTATATGAATCTATCGAATCTGAAATAATACAATTGAATTTTGTAAAGTGTTAATCTAAATCGTAAAGAGGTATGAATAAAAAGAAAAACCTGCTGTTCTCTATCAAACACGCATGTGTAGGGATTTCGCTTTGCTGCATGGTTGCCGGAGCCGAAGCTGCCCCGACCAATTCCAGTGTTTTGAGTCAAAAGTTTGATGTAGAGCTTTATCTGAAGAATGCTACCTTGAAAAGTGTGGTCAGTTCGTTGAAAGAGCAAATGGAGATTGCGTTCTCCTACGATACTGCGCTGGATGTTATCAATGTAAATAATGTATCTGTAAACGTGAAGAACGAGAATATTCAATCTGTTCTCGATAAAGTATTCAATGGTACAGGTATATCTTACCGGATCGAGGACAAGATCGTTGTCCTTTACCGTGCATCAGACAATAAAGAGCTACGATCTTCTGTAAATCAACAAAGTACAAGAAAGGTCACCGGTGTGGTTAAAGACGCATCGGGTGAACCGGTTATCGGAGCCAATGTGGTTGTAAAAGGAACCACTACCGGAGTTATTACCGGAATGGATGGCGACTTCCAGCTGGAGGCTGCTTCCAATGCTGTACTGGTAATCAGCTACATTGGCTATCTGCCTCAGGAGGTAAGTGTTGCCGGCAAAAGCTCGGTAAACGTTGTCCTGAAGGAAGATACACAGAAATTGGAAGAGGTTGTTGTGGTTGGTTACGGCGACACCCGTAAGAAAGACCTTTCAATGGCGGTTTCATCTGTTAAGATGGATGCCAATATCAAAAGCAGACCGTTAGGACTGGAAGGTATGTTACAGGGACAGATGCCGGGTGTAACCATTTCCAATAATGGTGGCGACCCGATGTCAAGTCCTTCTATCACCATCCGTGGTCAGGGTTCACGTACGGGCGACAATGTACTATATATTGTAGACGGTGTTCCGGGCGCTCCTTTCAATGCCGAAGATGTTGAGTCTATCTCTGTACTTAAGGATGCTGCTTCTGCCGCTATCTACGGTGCACACGTAGGATCGGGTGGTGTAATTGTAGTTACCACTAAACAGGCACAGTCGGGTAAAGTAAAAGTTGATGCCAACGTATATTATGGTATTCAGAGTGCTGCCAAACTTCCGGAAGTGTTAACTGCCGAACAATATGTAAAGGTACGTACAGATGCTGCCAATGCCAGTGGAATCTCGGTTCCTTCTGGATTGAACCCTACTTTGTATCCTTACGGACAAACAACACGTACCGATTGGTTGGACGAGATATTCCGTACCGCCGGTATCCAGCATTACGCAGCATCCATTACCGGAGGTAGCGATAATTTAAAAGCTTTTGCCTCTGTATCCTACGATAAAAAACAGGGTATTTTGCTTAATACCTATAAAGAAAATATCGGAGCACGTGTAAATCTTGATTTCAAGATCAACAACTGGTTGTCATTTTTGCAACGCGTTAACTTCGATCATACAAACGGACAGGGCGATTTGAATACAAGTTCTCATACCGGTATCATTGCACAGGCTATGTTTATGCCAAGATCTGCTACTGTTTACGAATACGACCAGCAAGGTAACTTGGTTATGGGTGATAACGGACAGCCTATGTATGGCGGTACAGTTCCTCTCTGGGCAAGCGACCTGGGTGTGGCCGGTACCTTCGGCGAGGTGCAGAATCCGGTTGCCAAATTGAATCGCTTACGTCAGTACCGTCCGGAACAGACTATCTTTTCTACTTCAAGCTTTATCATGAAGCCCATAGCCGGACTTACCATTAAATCGGATTTCACGGTAAGTTCGTATAACAGACAATTTGAAGAATTTAATATGAAGGTTCCCGAAATAGGAAAACCGTTGAACGAAAACAGTAAAGTTATCAGAGATTGGGCTGATAAGAGCTGGTTATGGGAAACAACTGCCACCTATTCGTTTGCCTTGAATGAAAAGCATCTGTTCTCATTAATGGGTGGATATACCATGGGATACGATAATTCTCGCTACAACTCAACAACCGTATACGATTTCTCGTACGAAGATGATTGGGCACAGCACTTTGTAAACGGTAACAACTGGTCAAAGACCAAACCGGAAGACAGCTTTTCTGAAGAATCTAAAGTATCCGGCTTCGGTAGAGCCTCTTATTCTTTCGACGACCGTTATTTCCTAACCGGAAGTTTACGTTACGATGCAACTTCCAAGTTGTTTGAACGTTCGGATATATTCCCTGCAGTTTCCGGAGCATGGAAATTATCATCGGAGCCATTCTTTAAAGACGTGGTACCTGCCATCAGTTTGTTGAAACTTCGTGCCAGCTGGGGACAGATCGGTAACATTGCCTCTGTAGGCCGTTATGCATACAACGTAAAACTAACGGAATCTCCCTGGTTCACCTACTTCGGAAATCAGGCACAGAATCCGGTTAAAGGATATAGTTTGCAGACATTCCAGAATCTGGGACTTGTTTGGGAAACTTCTCAGCAGCTTGACTTAGGTTTCGACTTGAACCTTATTAACGATAAACTATCGTTTACGGTAGACTATTTCAAGAAAGACACCAAAGACCTGATTGAAGAGATGACCGTGCCTTCGGTTGCCGGTATTCAATCTGCACCTCTGGGTAATGTAGGTAAGGTACGTAACTCAGGATGGGAATTTGCTGCCAACTGGTCTGATAAGGCTGGTGAGGTAACCTACTCATTGGGTGCAAACTTCACAACATTAAAGAATGAAGTGCTGAATCTGGGCGACCGCGATTATATGCCGCACAGCGACGAAGTACGTAGCTTAACTCCGCTGCAGTCGGCCGTTGGTCAGCCTTGGTATGCCTTTTATGTAATTCAGACAGACGGTCTGTTTAAGACTGATCAGGAAGCTGCCGCCTATGTAAACAAAGATGGTAACAAGATTCAGGCTAGTGCCAAAGCAGGCGATATCAAGTTTATCGATGCAAACGGCGATGGCGTTATAAACGATAAAGACCGGGTTTACAAAGGAAGCTATGCTCCTAAGTACACATTTGCACTGAACGGTTCTATGGCTTGGAACGGATTCGATATGTCATTCCTGTTCCAGGGTGTAGGTGGCAACAAGATATTCAACGGTGTTAAAACCATGACTTATCCCGCCGATCAGGGCTTTAACATGTCGGCCGATGTGTTGAATTCATTCACCTACAATTCATCTTCCAACATTCCACGTTTGGCAATGAACGATGCCAATAAGAATTATTCAACTACTTCCGATTTCTATCTGGAAGACGGAAGTTACCTCCGACTGAAGAACCTTACCATCGGTTACACCTTGCCTAAGGCATTTATGAGTTCAATCGGATGTGCAGGAACCGGAGTCCGCTTATACGCAACAGGCGAAAACCTGTTTACTGTAACAGGCTACGATGGAATGGATCCCGAAGTAGGCCGTATGGGTCTGGATGGAGGTAAATATCCAGTGGCACGCGTATTCAGTTTTGGTTTGAATGTTAATTTTTAATTGATTAAGTGAATATGAAAAAGTTTATATATAAAGGTTTCGTATTAGCCGCTTTATCGCTCTCGTTAACGGGCTGTGACGAATTTTTGACACACGAACAGGAGGGAGAACCTTCCGTAAGTAACTTCTGGAAAGTGGAAGCCGATGCCATCGCGGCAGCAAACGGACTTTACTTCTGGACTGCTTCAGAAGGTATAACCGGTCGTGGAATGATGTGGTACGAAAACGCAAGTGATGACATGGTAACAGGCAGACCGCAGTCCGGTGCCGCCAACATCAAGAACTTTGTACTTGATAATACACGCGACGTAAAGGAAAACTGGCCGGTAATGTATCAGCTGATCAAGAAGTGCAACGACATGATCAAGAACATTCCTTCCATGAATATTTCTGAAAAGGTGAAGAATGAGACCTTGGGACAAGCTTATTTCTTAAGAGGATGGGCCTATTTATGGCTGGCTCCTTACTACGGAGATAACGGAACCAACGGTGGTATTCCCATTGTAACCGAAAATACGCCATGGGCAGAGATTGATCAGCCCCGTCCGAAGTCGGTTTCCGACAATTACAAGTTCTGTATTGCCGATTTCGAGAAAGCTGCCGAACTGCTACCCTTATTTAAGGATTGGGGAGAAGATAATTATGGCCGTCCACACAAAACAGCTGCCTGGGCATATGCTGCTAAAGCAAGTTTGTATAACGCCCAGTACGATAATACCTATTATCAGAAAACAATCGATTTCTGTGATAAGGTGATTCCTCACCACGATCTGTTGCCAAACTATGCCGACGTATTTAAAATGGCCAATAACTGGAGTCCGGAATATATCTGGTCGTGGACAAGCAGTAACGAAGACGGTTCCAAACTGCCGGGCGTTATGTTGGAAAATAAGGGATGGGGACTATACAACGGCTGGGGCTATTTCATGCCTACATTGGAATTGTACCGCGAATTTGAAGAAGGCGACAAACGCCGTGCGGTAACTATGTTGGTTCCGGGTGACAAGTTTACCTTCCTGGGCAACGAAAGAACCTACTATTCGACCGAAAGTGCTTCGGGAATGCAGTTCAATAAATATATGGATCCGTTCAGACCGGCCGATGCAATTGGTACTACAGTCAACCCCAACGGCGATAATATGACAACCGATCTTAGCATTCCGTTGATTCGTTTCTCCGAAGTCTTGCTTTGGAAAGCTGAAGCCCTTATCTGGCAGGGAAAGAATGGCGACGAGCCGCTTAACCGTGTACGTGTACGTGCCGGATTGGCTCCTAAGACCAATGCAACCAAGGCCGACCTGAAGCACGAACGTCGTTGCGAGTTGGCAGGCGAACTATCCGGCCGTCACCTTGACCTGGTTCGCTGGGGCGATGCACAGGCTGCGTACAGCAAACCTTTGCACGGTTATAAGACTACACTTAAGAAGGATGAGAATGGACAAATCCAGATTGATAAAGTTACAGAAATTGAAATCTGGGCTGCCCGTACTTTCAATCCGTCTGTAAATCATGTAATGCCTATTCCAATCAACGAGATAGCAAAAAGCAATAACCTGGTACAAAATAAGGGTTATTAAGAAACATACTTAGATCCCAAATCTATGTAGGCAGGTCGTTTTAAATGTACTATTTAGAATGGCCTGCTTTTTTTTATTAAAAAAACACTTCCGGATAGGTGGTATCGGTTTCTTACTTGTATTTAACTATATATCGTATCATGTCTTTTCCGGAACTGTTGTAATATCAAATAAAATAAAAAAGATGAAAATGAATAGAGTAAATCGGAATTATTGGCTTGCAGCCGTATTGATGATCGCGTTAGGGGCAATGCCTGCCGGCGTATCGGCCCAGAGTAAAAGGGATGTAGAACAGACCTATGTCCTGAATCAACCGTATGAGACCGTGAAGCTGAAGGCTCCCAAAGGAAAGAAAGTGAAGAATGTAATTCTGATGATAGGCGATGGCATGAGTCTGATGCATGTGTACAGTGCCTGGACAGCCAACCGCGGGAAGCTGAATCTGGATAATGCGATGGCGGTGGGCCTATCGAAGACCTATTGCCTGGATAAACTTATAACCGATTCCGGTGCAGGTGGAACAGCATTGGCAACCGGACAGAAAACCATTTACCATGCAGTGGGTGTAGATGCCAAAGGTAATCCCCTTACTACCCTTGTGGATGTAGCCAAAGAGACCAACCGTTCGGCGGGAGTGGTAGTTACCTGCCGGTTGAACGATGCTACGCCGGCCGACTTCTGTTGTCATAATATCGACCGGGATGAGGCGGAGGCTATTACGGTAGATTACCTGAACTGTGGCGCCGACTTTGTATTTGGCGGCGGTTCCAAGTATTTTGAGAACCGGACCGATGGGCGGAATCTCTTCAACGAATTGCAGGGCAAGGGGTATCAGGTACTCCGTTCGTGGGACGAGCTGGCCAAGGCTAAAGGAGGGAAGTTGTTTACGGTTACCGATTCACTGGATCTGCCTGTCCCGGCCCAAAGGGGGGATATCCTTGCCAAAGCTTCTCTGAAGGCCATCGAGGTATTGAATCAGAATAAAAAAGGCTTCTTCCTGATGGTTGAGGGATCGCAGCTGGACGATTACGGGCATTTTAATGATTTGGATATGCTGATGCAGGAGGTGCACGATTTCGACCGGACCATAGGTAAGGTGTTTGAATGGGCCGCACAGGATGGCGAAACATTGGTTATTGTTACCGCCGATCACGAAACTGGTGGCCTTACTCTGGTGGATGGTAACCTGGCCGAGGGTAAGATTGTAGGGAAGTTCTCCACAGGCGGACACAGTGGCGTGATGGTTCCGGTGTATGCCTTTGGTCCCGGTGCCGAACAATTTACCGGTATCTACGAAAATTCCGATATATTTAAAAAGATAACAGCCCTGAAGGGTTGGTAATTTGTTACTTTTGTATAATCTAATAAGATTTATATCATGACGAACAGACGAAATTTTATCAAGCAATCGCTTGCGGCGGCAGGAGCAACCGTAATTCCTTCGGCAGCATTTGCCGCAGCAGCGCAAGAGGATAAATCGAAACCCAAATACAACCTTCCCTACAAGAATACCTACCTGAAGGAGCCGTTGGTAACAGAAAACGAATACCGGATTGCTTCGCCCGAGACCCTTCCGGTGCGCTCGTTTGCCGAAGCAAAAAAGATCTTGCCTCAACCTATCTGGAAAGGGCACGACAAGGAGATCGAAATGTATTGGAAAGCCTGGGAGATCGGGATCCGCAACATAAAAGCTCCTGAGAAAGGATCGGGCTTTGTGTCCAGTTATATCGATACGGCCTACAATGGCAATATCTTTATGTGGGATTCGGCCTTCATCACCATGTTTGCCCGTTACGGCACCCGTTTTTTTCCCTTCCAGCGCACCCTGGATAATTTCTATGCCAAGCAACATCCCGATGGGTTTATATGCCGGGAGATCAAAGCCGATGGAGCCGATTGCTTTGAACGTTACGATCCGGTAAGTACGGGGCCGAACATCATTCCCTGGAGTGAGATGATCTACTATAAACAGTTTGGCGACACCGAACGGATGCATAAGATATTTCCGGCTTTGTGTGCCTACTATAAATGGCTCAAACTGAACCGCACCTGGCGCAACGGTACCTATTGGAGCAGTGGCTGGGGAACGGGTATGGATAACATGCCACGTGTGGAGGCCAAATACAACATGATATACAGTCACGGACACATGATCTGGATCGATGCCTGCCTGCAACAATTATTTGTAGCCGGACTTTTACTGGAGATGGGCTTCTATCTGGAGCGCTGGCAGGAGATTGAAGAGTTTGAAGATGAGGCGAAAATGTTGAAGGAGTACATCAACAAACACCTGTGGAGCGATAAGGAGAATTTCTTGTTCGACCAATATGCCGATGGTTCGTTGTCGTCAACCAAGGGCATTCATGCCTATTGGGCGCTGCTTACCGATGTACTGGACAAGGAGCGGCTGGATAAGTTTGTGGCTCATCTGGAGGATAAGGAGACCTTTAACCGCCTGCATCGGATTCCATCCCTGGCAGCCAACAACCCCAAATACAAGGAGAACGGACGTTACTGGCAGGGCGGGGTATGGCCCGGGGCTACCTATATGGTGATAACGGGACTTATGGATAAAGGATATAAGCAGCTTGCCCACGATATTGCAATGAATCATTACCAGAATGTGTTCGAAGTTTATAAGAAAACGGGTACCTTCTGGGAGTATTATGCCCCCGAAAGTGTGGAGCCGGGCTTCATGGCCCGTCCCGATTTTATCGGTTGGACGGGACTGCCGCCTGTATCGCTGCTCATCGAATATATCCTGGGTATCCGGTCTAATGTGTACGAGAAAAAGCTGTACGTAGAGGTGAACTTGTTGGAAGAACACGGTATCCGCGAATATCCCTTCGGGAAAGAGGGCGTGGTTTCCCTGTTGGTTAAAGCCCGTTCGTCCAAAGAGCAGGAACCTGTAGCTGAGGTGCAGAGCAACGTTCCCTTCGAACTGATCCTCACCTGGGGCGATAAAACGAAGACGATACAGGTTAAAGCAGGTTCTCAAACGGTTTAATAAAAAGCAATCGGTATGTACAGGTATGTAATGTTTCTTATTTTACCCGCACTGTGTAGCCTGGTGAATCCGGTCCGGGCACAAGTTCGGGATGTTTCGGTGGTGATAGCGGCGGATACGCATTTTGATATGCCTCCGGAAAGCGATCAGTTTTACCACGTAAAGGCTATGAACCGGCTGCCGGGAACTTTTGTGTGGCCGGCCGGCGGACCGCAGGCTTTTGCAGGCGATACACTCAAACAGCTCAACGGTGTGGTGATTGCCGGTGATATCTTCGATAAGGCGGATCCCCGGATACGGGCTCTTTATAATGCCCGTTACAGTGGGGGTACCGGCGATAAGCAGATTCATTTCCCGGTTTATCCGGGATTTGGCAACCACGATATTAATCCCTTTTCGGAAGATTCTATCCGGAATCTGCAGGGTAGAGGGTTTAATCTCCAGTTCATGGATTCTGTTCTGCAGACTAAACTTGCCAAAGGCGAGATATTGAACCTGCATGCTCCCAGCAGAGCCTATTCGTGGAATGTGGGGGATGTTCATTTTATCCAGGCGCAGACCTTTGCCGGTGATACCTCTTATTCTGAGAGCAATATGGAATGGTTGGCCAACGATTTGAAACAGTATGCATCCAACGGTAATCCGGTTGTATACATACAGCATTACGGCGTGGACAAGTGGGCATTGGGCTGGTGGAATCAGACGGCCCGTAACCAATTGTTCGACCTGTTGGACCAGTATAATCTGGCTGCCTTTTTTGTGGGACACACGCATACTCCTTCGATTCAGTATTACCGGGGATATCCTATTTATCAAGTCAATAATGCGTGGCCCGACAAGGATGGAAATGGTTCTTTTGCCGTATTGCGCATCAAAGACAACCAGGTTGGAGTGGCTTCGTGCAGGTGGACCGACAGTCTGGGCCATTACGAGGTGGTGGCGCCATACATGGAGTCGGCTTTGCCGCGGGTGGTCGACAAACAAATTCATTACAATGCCTTTTCGCATAACGATTACTGGCGGCCCAATCCGCTGATGGATGCACTCTCTTTCCGGTTCAACTGTGTGGAGGCCGATCTTTATCTGATTAACGGCGAGCTGTATGTGGCCCACGACCGTCCCGATACATTGGACAGCCGGCTGACTTTCCGCGAACTTTACCTCAAACCTCTGGCCCGGCGGATTCAGGATAACGGAGGGAAGGTTTACCCCGAAAGCGATCGTCCGTTTATGTTGATGGTGGATTGCAAGACCAGCGGCGAAGAGATGTACCCCGTTCTTAAAGCCCAGATGGAGCCTTATAAGGAACTGTTTTGTTCGGTAAACGATGGTACGTACAAAGAGGGGGCTGTGCTTTTCTTTTTGTCGGGCGACCGCCCCATGCTGAGTCTGCCGCAGGAAAAGTCGCGCTTTACCTTTCTGGACGGCAAAGTGGCCGATCTGAACAAAGGGATGCCCCGTACGCTTACTCCGGTGGTGAGCGATAACTTCGCCTCTTTCTTTAAATGGAAGGGAAACGGAGAGATGCCTGCCGACGAGCTGAAGCGTATGCGCGAAATAATGAATCAGGCGCGCAGCGAAGGAAAGCTGTTCCGTTGGTGGGGAGCTCCGGATACCGAAAATTATAAACGCTTTATTCTGCAGGAGGGAATAGACCTGATTGGGGCGGACGACCTTAATTCGCTTTTCAATATACTGACCGATAAGCGGGAAAGCCTCGGGAAGTAAGCGCGAAGGAATATATACTTAAGTCGGAATCTAATAACTTCCGCACCTCGTCCCCATGGGGACGATAAAATGCGCCCATGGAGCCGTTCAAACGTGCCCATGGGCGCAACGCATATATCCGGATACTTTGCCGGTTAAGGTATACCAGTAATGCCGTTAGGCTATATATAGATATGCCTAATGTGTCGTTATGCTTTGGATTCGAAACCTGTTTACTGTAAAATGAAACCGGTATCTTCTTGCCATGCTTCGTTATTCAATGATCTTAACCCTCTCGGCAAAGCGCTCCTTAACAGGAGGAGTTTCGTCGGGATATCCCAAGGCGATGGCGATGGCTACATCATGAATTGCAGGATCAAGATTGATGGTTTTGAGCAGGTCTGCATTGGCCGGATCGTTAAAGATCGGCACCACCGATCCGATGGGGCAGGTGCCCAGTCCCAGGGCATGGGCGGCCAGCATCACATTTTCCGAAAGCAACCCAATATCAAGCAATGCCCCCGTATTATTTTTATCCTTCGCCATCACAATAAGTGTAGGTGCACTGTGAAACACACTGAAGCCCGGTTCGCCGGCCCGCGAAGCACTTCCGCTCAACTTCTTACCTTTGGCAAAGGCAAGGAAGCGGTTGTTAATGTCGGTCAGCAGTTCCTTGTTCCGGATTACCCTGACCTCCCAGGGTTGTTTATTCAATGCACTAGGTGCATAAATGGCACACTTCATCAGGGTATCTATCTTTCCTCTTTCCACCTGATTGGCTGTGTATTTACGGATACTGCGGCGGGTAAGCAGGTTTTCTATCACCGCATCTTTCGGATCAGCGGCGGTTTTAGCCTCTTCACGCTTCTCTGTACAGGCAAAGAAGGGGAGGGCGGAAAGGAACAGAACGAACATCTTTTTCATACGATACATTTATTTATAGGATATGATTTAACTTTTTAAGGGTACTGGTTGTGAATCTTCCAATCAGGAAGAGGATATAAAGATAGATAATCCAGTGCGTAAGACCAAAGCGATGCAGACTTAAAACGGCCAGGGTTACGGTAAGGATGCCCAGAGAAAGGAAGAATACCTGTCCGCCTTTGCTCGTGAGGTCGGCTTTATATCCCCACACCGCAGGGGCAAACACCTTGTTTATCTGCCTCGAAAAGCCATTTAAGATGAGGATGGAATACGACATGTATTCGTGCCGGATGTTGTCAAGCAGGCAGATTATTACAACCACGCCGATCATCATTCCGTAATATAGTTTTCCACCCGGGGTAGACGGACTCGAAGGCATGTCGGTTGCCATAAACAGGGTGCCCAGCAGCAATCCGCCAACAGAGTATACCAGCCGTTTATCTGCAAACAATTGCAGCAAAAGGAAAAAGGTTACGAACATAGCTACCGGAATGTGCCACGAAATACGGTTGCGAAGCAACAGAAAGAGTCCCCCGCCACAAAGCAACAGAGCGGAATATTCACCCATGGCTCCGGTAGTTTTGTACAGAAGGGAATCCAGATACTGCATCAGACTGTTGTCTGCCCACCCCCCAAACAGGGCAACCGGAGTCACGGGGCCGGTACCTTTCATTGCCCAAAGCGTACCCGACGACATGATGACAGGGAAAAAGGCCGTCATAAACTCGCGGCCTACCAGCGCCGGATTAAATAGATTTTTGCCTAAACCTCCCCAGAGGATCTTGCCGAAAAGGATGGCCATGGAAGAGCCAAAGGCTATAACATACCAGGGAGTTGCCGGCGAAAGCGTAAAAGCAAGCAGCAGTGCGGTGATAAGAGCCGTACCATCCTTCAGAGAGGCTCGTTTGTCCAGCAGAAACCAGGCAAAGATAAACTCGGTGATCAGGGCGCTTCCCACAGATATACCTATGGCAAGAAGGGCCTGCATTCCCCGGGCCATGTAGGCGACTGCTACCAATGGAAGGAGTGCCAGCAGTACATCCAGCATCACTTTCCATACCCGGTTGCCGGAATGTATATAGGGTGCGGTTGGGAGATGTCTAAATTCTTTTGTTTTCATCTTATCGTAGGTTGGTAAGGATTTTACCCTGCCTGAAGCTTTCCAGTAAAGGTACATCCGAGGGACAAACATATTCGCACAGTCCGCATTCAATACATTGTGCCAGTTTCAGCTCTTTCAGAGCACTTTTATTCCTGTTTTCGTAGGCTTCCGCCAATTCGAAAGGCATCAGCCGCATGGGACAGGCATCCACGCAATAGCCGCAGCGGATGCAGTTGTAGGGGTGCAGCTCCCGTTTTTCAAGAAGTAATATCCCTGCGGTACCTTTGGATACCGACACCGAAAGGTCGTCCACCGTCCACCCCATCATGGGACCGCCCAATATAAGCTGTACCTTGTGGTGTGGAACAGATATACCCAGCGTCTGGAGGATATGGGAGATGGGGGTGCCTATCTTGACCTTGTAATTGCCGCAGACTTCGGTGCGGTTGCCGGATACGGTTATAATGCGTTCAATGGCCGGCGTGTGTTCGTATAAGGCTTTATATATGGCATACAGGGTCCCCACATTGCTCACAATTACTCCGGCTGTTGCCGGAATAATACCGCGTTGCAGCTCCATACCGGTCGCCGACCGGATAAGTTGTAGTTCGCTTCCCTGCGGATAACCTCCCTGCAGCTGCAGGATGGATAGCGGAACAGGAAGACTTTGCAGGTAGGGTTCGAAAATGGGTACCAGTTCTTTGTTGTTCTTTTCGATGGCAAGTACCACCTGATCGGGCTGTATTACGTTGCAGATCAGAGCAACGGCTTGTAATAGCTGGGCGTGATATTGCCGCATCAGACTGTAATCTGCCGTGAGATACGGTTCGCACTCGGCTCCGTTGATTATAAAGGTGCGGATGCGGTTCGTGCCGGTTCGGTATTTGATGTGCGAAGGAAACTGTGCTCCTCCTGCACCCACAATTCCGGCATCGGCAATAGCCTGGATAACCTCCTCGCTTGTAAAGGCTCCGGGGTAGGTGGGGATGACCTCCTCTTTGGTCTCTTTGAAGTCATTTTGAATTACAACGGTCTCCCTTTTACTGCCGTCTGGCTGAGGGTACAACCCGATGTCTGTTACCCAACCCGATGCCGGCGAATGCACATGTGCCGATACGGCTCCACCGGCCTGGGCTATTAACTGGTGTTTTTTTACACGCTGTCCGATGCTTACTACCGGAACGGCCGCTGCACCACGGTGGGTGGAGAGCGAAATATGGAACAGGCCCGGATCGGGTATGGTTTCGATGCTCCGTTTCCTGGTCTTGTCTTTTCCGGCGGGTATATATATCATAGCGCTTGTATCCTTTCTTCAAATAATTTGTTCGTATATACCTGGTTCCCGGCATCCACTAAAAAGCCGTTTACATTGAAGGATGTCTGAAATTGTTCCAGCTTTTCGGCACATTTCCCGGCTTCGGTAAGCAACAGGGCGGTGGACAACAGGTCGCCCGTCAGGCACCGGCTGCTCACAATTCCCGATTGTTTGTTGGAAGTTGGATAACCTGTCCTCGCATCCAGGATATGTCCGAACCTTTTGCCTTCAGCTTCAATGTATCCGATGTCTTGTGCCGAGGTGGAGAAACAGCCGTTGCCCACCTTCAGAAGATAAAGGATGTTGCTCCGATCGGCAGGGTCCGGCACTTTGATCTGCCATACAGGATGGGTTTCATCGTTGAAGCACAGGATGGTACTGCCTCCTGCATTGATCATCGCATCTGTGATGCCCTCCCTTTTCAGCTTCTTGGCAAGACGGTCCACAGCAAAGGCTTTGATAAAGGACCCGGTTATGATCTCTTGTCCCCTTGCAATGCGCACCCTGTTTCCCTCAATTTCAATGTTCCGGTAATCCACCAGCTGCAAGGTACGCCGTATTTCCTTTTCCGTTGGTATACGAACTACCTGCTGTTTGTAGAATCCCCACAGCCTGATCAGAGGCATAAGGGTGATATCGAAGGCGCCGTTAGTAAATTCGGACACAAGTTTGGTGGCTTCAAGCAGCCTCACCGTCTCATCATCAACGTCTACAAACGTTCCGGCATTTTTATTGATGCGGTCGAAGTAAGAACCTTCGCTGTAAGAATTATAGGTGCGGTCTGTTTCAGCAAGCAAGTCATAGAGGTCGGCAAACAAATGTGCACTGCATGCGAGGGGGATCTTTATCCTGATCCGTGCATGGAACATTTGCCTTTCCTGTACCTGATACAGCTGGGTGTTATTGAGTGGCTGTTGCAATTTCGGCATCATCGGGTTCCAGGGTTGTGATTGGCAGTCCGCTTTCGGGTTGTACAACGGACTTGTCGGTTTTCTTATTGGTTACAGGTTGTGTGTTGAGAGTCTCCTTCCGTACCTTTTGCGACCCCGTTTCGCCCACCCTTATTACCTCGAAATAGGGTGCGGGGTTGGTCAGCTTTTGCTTATCCTTGTCGAAAATCAGTTTCTGTACTTCAAACCTATCTTCAATGCGGCTGTTTACATCTTCGGGTTTGGTTGGCATAAGTGTTTCGGTAATTGCTTCCAGGGCCTTTTTATTCCCGAACAGCAAAAGAATCAATCCCAAGATATAGAGTACGGTTTTCTTTATCCAATTCATCTTTTTGTAAATGGAGTGTTTGAATTTATAGCTTGATGGTATAAATCCATCTGAATGGCAAGCTATTTGTAAAAACAGCAAAACGGATCGGATTGTTTATAAAAAGGCAACTGGTAATACGCCTGCCTTTTTGTATGAGGACTCGTATTACCAGTTGTATGAAGTATGCAGAATGCTGTCTATTCTATATCCTTTATAAAATCTTGTGCCAGCTCGAGGGCATCGGGTTTGCCTATATCCAGTATGCGCAGGTCTGCCTGCTCGAAAGCCTGGATAGGCGTTTTGGCACATACGGCAAGGTAGAAGTTGATGATCGAAAACTTGCCGGTCCACTCGTCCATCCATTCAAATATCTGCGGAGAGATAACATGTATGCCGTTAAATGCAAACTCGTTGTGTATGGACGGATCAAAGTCGGGGTAATAAGACTTTACTTCGCCGGTCTCCTTGTTTCTCCATCCGCTCAGCTTGTTCTCTTTGTTGAACAACAAATAGCGGGATGTATCCCGTTTGCTTACCAGCAAGGTGGCCAGAGGATTGGTATCCAGGTGGTGCTGATACAATGCTTTCAGGTCTACATTGGAAATAATGTCCACATTGTGTACCAGAAAGGGTTCATCTCCTTGTAAGAACTGAGCCGCATGTTTGATTCCTCCTCCGGTGTCCAGCAGATAATCGCGTTCGTCGGATATATGGATAGTAATGCCGAAATTGTCTTTACCGGCCAGAAACTCAATTATCTGTTCACCCAAATGGTGTACGTTGATAATAATTTCAGTAAAACCAGCCGCTTTAAGTTTTAATATAATGTGCTCCAACATTGGCTTTCCGTCAATAGGAATAAGAGCTTTGGGTATGTGGTCGGTGTAAGGCTTCAATCTGGAACCTGTACCGGCCGCAAAAATCATAGCTTTCATAATTTCGCGTCAAAGATTTGTTCTATATTCTGTTCCCTGTGAATCAGGTGTATTTTAATCCCGAATTTGTCGTGCAGATGCTCGGCCATGTGTTGGGCCGAATATACAGAGCGATGCTGACCGCCGGTACATCCGAAGCAAACCATCAGGTTGGTGAAGCCTCTGTCCATGTAACGCTTTACGGAAGCATCCACCATGGTATAGGCCTGGGTAAGGAAATGCGATATCTCGCCATCTTCTTCCAGGAAACTGATTACCGGTTCATCCAGTCCGGTAAAGTGGTTGTATCTCTCGTACTTACCGGGGTTGTTAACCGCACGGCAGTCAAATACAAACCCTCCTCCGTTACCCGACGGGTCGTTGGGGATTCCTTTTTTATAGGCAAAGCTCACGATCTTTACCTCAAGCATCCTTTTCTGTATATCGTCCGAGAATTGTTTCAATCCCGTTAAGTTACGCAAAACTGTACATAGATAGGGATATTCCGGATAGTCGTCGTGCAGCAGCTGACGCAGGTTATTGATCGCGAAGGGAACACTTTGTATAAAGTGAGGCTTCTTTTCGAAATAGCCGCGGAAACCGTAGGCTCCCAACACCTGAAGTGTACGGAACAGGATAAAATGTTTAAGCTGACTACGGAAGTAGGCCTCGTCTACCGGAATGAAGGTGCGTAGGGCGTCGAGATAGTCGCTCAGCAACTCCTGTCGCAGGTCTTCGGGAAACTTGGCTTTGGCCTGCCAGATAAATGAGGCTACGTCGTAATAAACCGGACCTTTCCGTCCTCCCTGGAAGTCTATGAAATAGGGTTCGCCATCCTTTATCATTACATTACGCGACTGGAAATCGCGGTAAAGGAAGGTTGCCGACGAGTTGCGGAGTAATACGTCGGAAAGTTTCTGGAAGTCGTCTTCCAGCTGGCTTTCCTGAAAATCAAGACCTGTAGCTTTCAGAAAACAATATTTAAAGTAGTTCAGGTCCCACAAGATGGCACGCTGATTAAACTCCGGCTGAGGATAGCAATTTGTAAAATCAAGTCCGTCGGCTCCCGAAAACTGAAAGGAGGGAAGAAGCTTGATCGTTTTTTTCAGCATGGAGCGCTCTTCTTCATCAAATACACTGCTTCTACGCCCTTTTTCAATGGCATCGAATAACAGGGTGTTACCCAGGTCTTCCTGAAGGTAGAAGTATTTGTCTTCCGACCAGCAATGTACTTTCGGTACGGGTAATCCTTTGCTGCCAAAGTGATTAGCCATATAGATGAAGGTGCTGTTCTCTTCGGCCGAAGTACCGCTCACCCCTATAAGTGTCTGCTGACCGCTCAGACGGAAATACCGCCTGTTGGACCCCGAAGACGGTAGCTCCTCAATGTGATCTGCCTCTTTACCCGTAAAGGAAAGATACAGCTCATTTAGTTTTTTTGTGATCATATTGTCTTGTTTTCGGCAATAAAGGTACTACAATAATTGACACCTCAAAAAAAACAGTTTTTTATATTTTAAGAATCCGGTCTTTTCCTTGATGGTATTTTCATTAAAAAAGGAACACCCTTCACAGAGTATTCCTTTTTATGATCATTAATCTAAATACACTCAATACTGAGGTTGAAAAAGTAAATTGATTATAATATACCTTGTGCCATCATGGCTTTTGCAACCTTCATGAAGCCGGCTACGTTTGCACCTTTCACATAGTTTACAGTACCATCGGCTTCTGTACCGTATTGTACGCACTGTGTGTGGATCGAATTCATGATGCTCTTTAGTTTTTCGTCAACTTCTTCGCGGCTCCAGCTAAGTTTCATCGAGTTCTGTGTCATTTCAAGACCAGATACAGAAACACCACCTGCATTAGCTGCCTTACCCGGGGCATAAAGAACCTTGGCTGCAAGGAATTCTTCAACTGCTTCGGGGGTAGATGGCATGTTGGCACCTTCAGAGATTGCGAAGCAACCGTTGGCAATCAATGTCTTGGCATCGTCGCCATTTAATTCGTTCTGTGTAGCACTTGGCATGGCAATGTCGCATTTTTCGCTCCATGGACGTCCGCCTTCTACGAACTTACATCCGTAGTGGTCTGCGTATTCTTTGATACGGCCACGGTACAGATTCTTCAGTTCCATGATATAAGCTAGCTTTTCGCTGTCGATACCGTCGGCATCGTAGATGTAACCGTTTGAATCCGACATGGTAACCACTTTAGCTCCCAGTTCGATCAGTTTTTCTACGGTGTATTGTGCTACGTTACCAGAACCGGAAACAGCTACTACTTTACCTTTTATATCGATGTTGCGTGTTTTAAGCATTTCAAGCAGGAAGTAAACATTACCGTAACCTGTTGCTTCCGGACGGATAAGAGATCCGCCGAATTCTAGACCTTTACCGGTAAATGTACCTGTGTTTTCGCGGGCAAGTTTCTTGTACATGCCGTACATAAAGCTAACTTCGCGGCCACCTACACCGATGTCGCCTGCAGGAACGTCTGTCTGCGGACCGATATGACGCCACAATTCCATAACGAATGCCTGGCAGAAACGCATGATTTCAGCATTCGATTTGCCCTTCGGGTTGAAGTCGGAACCCCCTTTACCACCACCCATAGGTAATGTAGTAAGTGAGTTTTTGAATGTCTGTTCGAAAGCAAGGAACTTAAGGATTGAAAGGTTTACTGAAGAGTGAAAGCGTATACCACCTTTGTACGGACCAATTGCGTTGTTATGTTGAACCCGGTAACCCATGTTAGTGTGAATAGAGCCTTTATCGTCCATCCAGGTAACACGAAAAGAGAATACTCTGTCTGGAATGCAAAGACGTTCGATAAGATTGTTCTTTTCAAATTCCGGATGTTGGTTGTAAGCTTCTTCAATTGTAGATAATACTTCTTCCACCGCCTGATGATATTCAGGTTCGTTTGGGAAACGTCTTTTTAACGTATCCAATACTTCATTCGCCTTCATAGAATGTTAGTTTAATGTTATACCATTTTGTTATGCGCCGCGTCTTGTTGTAAAGACGCGGCAAAGATAGTTCAAATATTTGCATTGGCAAATATTTGAAAGAAAAAAAGGCATTAAAATAGCAATTCGATTTTTTTATTCGATAAAACTATAAAAATGTTAGTTCTCCTTTTTCTTTTTATTTTTATAAATGGGCACAAACACAATGATTGCAGAAGCAATAAGTGTAAAAATTACGGAAAAATCTATTACTTTGCTGTAGCTTAAAAGCATATAGGCGAGTACTCCCCATAGGAGAGTGAGGCATACAATCTGACTATCAGTTAGTTTTCTTCGAGCCATTACAAGAGGTTGTTAATATTAAAAAATAGATCCGGCATATACCAGCAGTGCCAGTAATAATGCTGTAACAATAAGAATGATAAGCAGTTGCTTCTCGAGTGCAAATTTTCTTAAGAATGGAATCTTGCCAACAAATCCGGACATAGGGGCGAGTGGGGCAATTGCCTCGTCTTCCTTGGGTAATTCATAACCGTTGGCCTGCATAACATCCATGGCATGAGGAACCTGATCTTCCATAACCTGAACTTTAATACCTCCGAAATCGACAAAACCTCCATACATCTGATTGATAATTTCGTCTTTGAGGTAACATTCTATCCCCTCAGATTCAAGCAAGCTACGGAGCATAAATGCTTCAGCCTGATTCTGAAAACGGGCAATTTCTACCATTTTGTCCATATTCTTCTTCTTTTATACAAAGAAAAGATTTTTTACGCACATAACAAACGGGTTCATCCGATATTTAAAGCGGCAATCTGTAATTTTATCTTTTTTAATATCACAAAGCCCGGATGTTTTGTCTTGTGCTTCAATAAGGGAATGAAATCTGCTTTACACTAGCTTTGCCTGTACTGCTGAGGTGACATTCCGCTATAACGCTTAAAGTATTTACCAAAGAACGACTGGTTTGGGAAATTCAAAGCATCCGAAATCTGCTGAATACTCAAGGATGTACTTTTTAGCATGGTTTTACTTTCTACCAGCACGCATTGCGTAATTAATTCAACCGGATTCTTATTTATCATCTCTTTGGTAATGGAAGACAAATATTTGGGCGTAATGCATAACCGGGAAGCATAGAATGAAACACTCCTCTCTGTTTTGTAATAGGTGCCCAGATCTTGCATAAACTGGTTGAACAAGGTGCTTTTACGATTGGTCTTACTTAATTCTACACTGTGTTTCTGTTTATATACGTGCCCTATTTCGATAATCAGAGCTTCCAAAATATTCTGTATGATCTTTAATTGCTGAGGGTGACTTTTAAGCGCCATCTTCTTCTTTATCATCAGGAAGTAGTCGGTAAAGGAAATTCCTTCTTCTTCACTTAATCTGCATACCGGGTTATCCTTTACCGAAACAACCAGGGGTAACAGCCGTTGTATATCGATGCTTAGCTGATCTAAGAAAGTAAGTGACAGAATGTAAATAAAACCTTTGAAATCGCTGCTGGTAGCTTTAAGATCCAGAATCTGTTCCGGGAAAATAACCAGGCTATCTCTATGTTCGATGAAAACCGTTTTGGAATCTATCTGAATGGTGGCTGTTCCCTGCATACAATAACCGAACACGATACCTTCAATTCTGGAATAAGTAATCTCCATTGAGGGCTGCAGATTGATTTGGTCTGATATCAGAATGTCATTATAGATAGATTCTGTCTCAATCAGTTCTTTTATTTTATTGAAGGATATTCGTTCGAATACATTGACATCCATGGGTATATTATTATAAAGTAAATAGGCCGCAAATATAGTGTATTCTATTAAGTATTAATGTGTATAATCTCTTTTGTTTAATATTATGCTGAAAATAAGTATGTTATATAATTGTCTATTATTGGTGTTGAGGAAAAATTGACCAATTTGCTGGATAAAAGAACCTTGAGGCATCTGCTCTTTTCTCAGATCTTTGTCACCCGATTATAAGACATAATAATAACGTAAGATATGAAGCGATTTGCACTTTTGGGAGGAGGTATTCTTTTCTCCATTTTATTGTTGGGCTGTAATAATACAGACCGGAATCTGAACAAGGAGGCAGCCATTCCTGTGAAGATGATTAAAATTAAGTCGGCCGAATCCGTAATTCAGCAGAGTTATGTAGGCACTATAGAAGAGTCGCAGGCCTCGTCACTGAG
>NZ_JBFWMI010000014.1:0-50372 GCF_050251695.1 Macellibacteroides sp. | reverse complement strand
CCGTTGGAACATATTTAGTGAAAACGAACTCCAATCTTGACTTAATACGTACATCTCCTATGATAGGTACAAAACTTTGCATGGGGTACCTATCTTGTATCTCGAGTCTTAAATCATGCATGGGGGTCTCTGCATTATCAAATAAAATAAGTTGCTTCACTCGGATACTTGCCAGCAACCTGCATATCTCGCTTCCAATAGAACCGGCGGCTCCAGTAACAAGTATCACCTCCTCCTTAAGTACTGATGAAATTTCATCCATATTGATGGATATTTGTTCTCGTCCGAGCAAATCTTCTATTTTAATTTCCCTCATATGCTCGCGAGCCTTCTCCGGATTATCAAGTAATTCTACCGGAGGAGCTACAAGCAGTTCAATATTGGATTGAAGGCATACTTCAACAAATCGATTACGTTCGTGCTGCACTGTGGCATAATCCGGAAACATCACCGTTTGCAACCTCACATGAGTGAGAAGTTTCCGAAATGAATCAGGTGTACTAATAGCAAAAACGGGAAGTCCACCTATTCGCAATCCGCTTTGTGACATATCTGTAGACAGTAAACCCACAGCTACATAGGGGTGTAATGCACCGCTTCTAACCCAATTTATTAATGCTATGCTATGATTATCAGTGCCGTATATAAATAAAAGGCGATTTCCATTTAAATTACCTCCAACAAGAGTAAAATAGATACTAACCAACAAGGCCCTTACGCTGATTACCAAGAAGAAAGAGATTAGCAAATCCAGCAATACGATAGCAAGCCACTGTGAAGAAAATCCCGAATAAAGCAGGATAGCAATCAACAATATCAGTTCTTTACAAAATAATGCAGCAAGCAATCTGCTGGCTTCCTGAATTGAAGCGTGACGGATTATACCACGGTATAGTTTAAAGACAAGTTGAATAAGCAGACCTGCTCCTAAAGCAAAACAAACAAAACGATAAAGCTCTCCCCTATTAAATTGAATTTGAAGAAATGCCAAAACAAGCAAGTAAGATACAACTGCCGAAAGGAGAGATAGAGACAAATCGAGTACCAATACAATCCATCGGTTCAGATACTTCATTGTAGAGAGCCATCTTACTAACGACGAAACATAACGAACCATTCGCTGTCTCATACTTTCCTAAATTGTATTAATAGATACCGGCAGATTCGAAGTGGTATCCTCTACTAAAATAACAATATAGAACAAGAATTGTTAGTCAGCTTCAGTATACGAAAATCAAATCTTTCGGTAGCCTCGAAATGCATACAAAGCTACTACCACAAAGCAAATCAAGGGAATCAAGAAACCATTCGCCATCTCGTTTTCTCCTAAAATTCCCATGCCAACGGGAGCAATAGCTCCACCAACTATGGACATAATAAGGAAGGAAGAGGCCTTTTCCGTGTGCTTACCCAAGCTCCGTATAGCCAAAGCAAATATGGTGGGGAACATAATCGATTCAAAAAGGTAACAAGCAAACAGTGCACCTACAGAAATCCACTGCAGCTGCATCATTACAAGCACCATAGTAATGATAGCACCTAAAGCACAGGATGCAAGAAGCTTTGCTGCCTGCATACGACGCATCAACCAGCTGCCAATAATCCGGCCGGTCATAAACAATCCCATCCCTCCCAGGGAGAGTAATAAAGCCGCATCACGATTCGTTATATCAGGAACCTCTTCCGTCACATAATTGATAAAGAAGCTATTGATTCCGGTCTGAGCTGCCACATAAAAGAACAATGCGACGACACCCCATACAAAATGAGGATAATGCCACAACGAAGCTTTCCCATCATTGTCTTTTGATGAAGTGACAGATGTACTTATTACAGGCAAAGGCAATTTCATAAACAATATTGCAAGCACTAAAACGACTACTCCTATAACCAGATAAGGCAACGCAATATCTCCAGCAGAACCATCTTCCGGGAAAATAACAAGTCCCCCTACAAATGGCCCCACAATCCAACCTAATCCATTAAAGGATTGAGAGAGATTAAGCCTGCTGGCACTCGTTTCGGGCTCACCCAGAATAGTGACATATGGATTAGCCGCTGTTTCCAGACAAGTTAATCCACATCCGATTATAAACAGGGAAAACAGGAAAAAATTAAATGACATCAAAAAACTACCCGGGTAAAACATGAGAGCGCCGATTCCATAGAGTACTAATCCTAGTATTACTCCCCACCGATACCCAAACCGTTTCATAAATATTCCTGCCGGGAGTGCCATCAGGAAGTAACCACCATAGACTACGGCCTGTACCAAAGCAGAACGGGCTTTAGATATCACAAGAACTTCCTGAAAATGTTTATTTAAAACGTCTAGAATACTATGTGCAAATCCCCACAAAAAAAACAACGAGGTGATAACAATAAATGGATATAGATAAGAGACTCCTGTCTTAGTACGAACAATAGAATTTTTCATTTGGCAAATTAAATCGATTAAAGTTGGCTGTTATACCTTATATATACAGCCAACCTAAGTTATGAGGGCAAAGATAGTTTTTTAAATTTTAATAACCGAATTGTTTCTTATATTTGCGAGTATGCAAGCGGAGCAAGATAAATACTCTCCACCTTGGTTGCAGTATACGCATATTCTGGCTTAACCTTCATCTTATTCCACTCCTCACTAGATCCGAATGCTTTCCATGCTGCATCCCTGGATTCCTGATTCTTATTCCATGTAAGATACATCAAAGCCGGCATTTCGGGACCGGATAAGATATCTCCATAGCAAACTGACTGGATTCCTTTTTTATGGAAAAGATCTATTTCCTCTACATTAAACATACGGACTTTACGTCTGTTGGCATCTTCATTCGGACTTTTATAGATACGTAGCTCGTATAGCAAGCTATTCTTTTCTGCTGGTAACATAACCGGTAGCCGGTCGAAAGCTTCACATAGATAAGTATCGAAATGAGAATATACCGGAGCAGAAGCTGTTTGATCAAAATAAGTTTTGGAAGCAGCCAGATAAGTCTTATCCTCCCATATCTTTTTCTGTACCTGATGGTAAGTTTCGATGGATGGGTATACGAACAGATAGAATCGTTTTACAGCCGACTCCTCCTTAAATAATTTAAAAGCTCCAACTTTAACCTTGTATTTATTTAATGCAGGTATCAAAGCCTTTTCAAGATAGGTATCCTGAATCGAAGCATCACCCGTCATGTTATAAATACGCCATTCGTAAATCTCTTTTTTAAGTTTATTACCGGAAACAGGTAACGCATTAACTCCTTTTGCTCCTGCCAACAGTCCTGCCAGAGCCGATAGTCTGATAAAGTTTCTTCTTTTCATTAAATTAGGTTTTTTACATGATCTAATTCATGCAAAGTAAACATTAATTTCAATTAAAAAAGAACATTTTGATTCTATTATTAAATAAAAAAATCAGATACGGGATGATTCATATCTGATTTTCCTTCTGGGCTATTTCCGCATAAAATAGGTATTTACTATATCCGGGGTCACCTTTTTACTCCACGAACTATATCCTTTTTTTCTCAATGTATCTATAATCGGTGCCGGATAAAATGGGGTAAGCAATTCAAATACCTCACCAGACTTTAGGTCATCCATCGCTTTAAGGATTTTGGGCATGGGAGTATCTCCGGAATCGATAAGAGGTCTCGCATCAAAAATTACTGAAATCGGAAGTCCCTCAAAACACTCCGGGCAATCTCCAAAGTCGCCCTCTTCTTTATCAGTTACAGCCTCAGTGTCCGAAATTCCGGCTGCCCTTCTAAGCTCTTGAATCAGGTAGCCGGCATTGAGTCCCCCTACTTTAGCCGCTTGCTGTAACGTTGTAACACGGGCTACTGTTTTCCTTAGTACTGGATTTCTTAATTTTGCAAACGCCGGTGATAAAGAAAGCAGTGTATCCTCAATTTCAGGATAATCATTCAATAGTTCGGCAACCTTCATTTGAAGGGTTATAGGCAGGCGATCTTCCATATATTATCTCTTTTCGTAGGATAACAGCCGCTGATCACCCTCTAGTGCTCTTAACTGTGTAATATCCTGAGTAACTTCTATAACGCCTAGGTACTCATTATCTTTACCTCTTAATGCAGTATATTCAATATATACAAAACGGCCTTTAAAGGATGAAATCCAAAATGCAGCTTTGTTTTCTTTGCCAGATTTAAAATCGCTAATAATCTGCTCGACAATATGTACGCTTCCGGGAGGGTGACATAAACGCACATCCCTGCCAAGAATTGCTCTGTTACGCTCGAATACCCGGTTCGGACTATGGGAGAAAAATTTAACTTTATCATCTTTGTCTACAAACGTAATATCGACAGGCAATGTTACAAACAATGCCTCCAGTTCTTTGAGGGAGTAACTTCCGGAAGACAGTCGTATCGCCTCTCCTTGTATATAATTTGCACTTTTAGACCCGGTTGAATCTTGTTCTGCTTTCAACATACTTTCAGTAAGTGTTGGCGTCCATTCGTCCTGTGGGTCATATAAACAAAATCCGAATTCGGGAGTTTCAGTATAAATCTGATACCAGTTTTCGTCGGTCAGTTTATCCAGACACATCGGTAACAAAATCTCCTCTTCCTTCATTATCATACCTTCGATAGCATCTATGGCAGGTCTTAATACAAGATCGGCAACTGTTTGTACCTCTGATAAAGTAATAGAATCGCCGGTTTGCAACACCTCGTGAGCCGACTTCAGTAACAACCTTGTTTCGTCGTGTTTACCCCACATAACGGTTGGAGGACCTGTTATACCGTATTTTTCAAGAAACGGGAACAGCAAATATTCTTTACGTTTATAATGTTTGTCGACATCAGACAGACTGTTAAACAAGCCCTTTATCTTTAAGAAGTAAGTGGGAATATCTTCCGTTTTCCACTGAGAAAAATCAGACAGAATAGCATGTAGCTTCTCTGTACACTTTCTCAATTCCATATTTTCTTTTTTGAAAGTATCGACCGGATGCCCCGGAGGGTATGATTTTGCAGCAGAAACATCAATACTGCCATCCAATACCGCCGTATGTATATCGCAAAAACGAAGCACCTCTTCTTCTGGAAGTCCTTCCATAATAAGTTCCTGCTCTACTTCAACCACTTCATTATAGGGAATAGATCGTAACAAGTCTACCAGTCTGTTTCTTACCTCACCTGGAGCTTCCCCCTGATGCAATTGTAGAATCATATGCTTAAGCAACTCTTTTCTTTTTTCGGAATTATTTATCAGCTCACTCATAATAAAAGGTTTTATTGATTTATTTAACAAAAGTAGGTAATAGTATATATGCAAATAGTCTCCTATGTTACAACCGTGTAAATATAAAACACGCCGATATGTGAAATGTTGATAATAACAAGCTAAACAATCATTTAAACAACAAAAAGCACCAGTACCCCGGGGTATCTGGTGCTTTTGAAGAAGCTAACATAAAATATTAGTATGATGCAAATAAAACGGTGCAACCTCTAACGGCAAAAAAAGCTGCCGATAATGATGTAACAAGATAAACAATACAGAAAAAATTACTCATCCACCTTGCGGTTTGGGGCATCTTCTCAATTTCTTTCAATATAGAACGATAACGTTCATGTCTACCATAATATAATGTATTAAAAATAAGAATGGCACCTGTCAGAAACATTCCGCCTAAGTTTACATATATATTAATTTCGTCTAAAGAATCAAATGCCATTAAAATACATAGGCAAATAGTAAATATATTTAATACCTGATAGAACGATATCCCAACAATGGAAGGAAATACCGGAATTCTTAGATTCTGGGCAACAGAACCACTCAGGCTGTATAGTTTGCAAAACAAATAATTGAAGAATTTCATATTAGTTTCTTTTAGTCATTTTTTATTTACGACCACGCACGGGTCTCTATGGCGTTTTTCTTAGCGATTATATGAATCGTGCTTCCAGCAGGAAGCAAGTGAATTTCGTAGGAAATCAGGTCGGAAATGATTCTTTGTCCCAACACCGGATTCCAAACATCAAAAAAATCTTTATCTTTTTCCTGAATACATCCTTTAACAACGTAATTAACCACATCTCCGGCAACAATACCAAAGTTCATCTTCATATCCACTTTATATACATCATTAAAATGTACACTATAAACAACACCATCAACCGTTAGTTTCATCAAAAAAGAATCAACTACACCTGCGGCGCGTCTGTCGATATAAAACTCATTTATAATTGCCTTATGTTTTAATACATCATTAATATCCATACCTTGTTTGTTTTAGTATAGTAAGATCGTTTTTTAAGTAAACTGCCTCCGGAAAGGATTTCCGGAGGACAGCTCTCCAGTGAACACTATTTAGTAACGGGTTAGTGCCTTTTTTTTATAAGTCTGCTAAAGTGAATACTGTGTACAACATTCCTTCGCTGTTTTCAATCATCAATAAATACATATCTGATGAATTTAATGTGGCAGGAAGAACAAATGAACCATTGGATACTTGTGGATACCCGTTATATAAAGTTTGTCCATCCATTGTTGAGATTGTAAATACCGAACCAACCAATGACTGATCGTACGATACTTTCATTATTCCATTTGCATAGCTAACAGTCATTACAACTGGTTGATCATCTCCTGCTCTTAGATTTTGTAAGTTAGCTCTTGTTAAAGCTAAAATTCCATTTTCAGCAAAAGCTGAAACCGACAGCATCATTGCCATAAACAGTAATAAAAATTTCACTTGTTTCATTTTACATCTAAATTTTATACGTTAATATTTTATGTTCAGACGAACCCACCGCAGATTCATCCATTACAAAATTAGTCTGGACAGGGGCTGAAACCTAATAAAATAGCAAAAAGAGTGTCTACAAGACAAAAACATAAAGCCATGATATTCAATAGAATACATGGCTCAAAAAAACAAAAGTGTCTACAAGGGGTAAAAAGACTCAAAAAAGAGCTCTTTTTTTGGCTACAGATTACATAAAAATTCTTCTAAAGTAGTTTGCGCATTGGTCAACCCGGCCTTAGCACGGATACGCATTTTACGCTGACGGATGGAAGATGGGTTAATAGATAAGACCACAGAAAGTTCCTTTGTTTCTAATCCAACAAGTAATAAACAGCAAAAGCGGATATCCTCGAAGGTCAGCTCGGGCACAGCCTGTTGAAGAGAAGTAGTAAATGATTTGTAGACTGCATTCACCTCATTCAACAAAGAGGTCCAGTCGGCTTCCGAGAGCAATGACTTTCCGTCGTCCGTCCCCACCGTTACCTTCTGGGCGCATTTGATAATCTTTTTGGAAATCGCCGTATTTTGAAGCACTTTGAGTTTTAGCGAGTTCACATCGTTCTTTAACGCCTCTACCTCTTTTTCCTGCAAACGGAGCTCTTCTTCCTGTTTTTCTATCTCATGCTCACGAAGTTCCAAGGCTGAGTTTTGTTTTTCAAGCAGGGTGTGATGCTCCTGCATCACCTTTCTTCTGTTAAGCAGCTCGTATTCCTTCTTACTTAATTCGGTTTCCATCTGCCGTAACTCAAGCTGTTGCTTTACCAGGAACATATCCTTTTGATGCAGCACCTGCTCCTGTAGTCGTATTTTCTTATCTTTACGACGCATAATCAGCTGGAAAACAACAACTAGCAAAAGCGTGATAGCTATAATGAGAACCAGTGACAAGAAATAACGCTGACTTTTCAATCTTAACAAGTTATTTTCGTTACGAATCTTTTCAGTAGTATATTTCTTCTCTATTTCCAACAAATCGGTTTTTGACTGTGCACTTCGAATAGAATCTACATAAGCCATGGATTCCTCGTAGTATTCCAATGCTTTGCTCCAATTTTTTGCTTCTTTTTCAAGCAAGTATTGCTGATAAATAATTCCACCTTTGGCTTCAGGATTATCTTCTGATTTTAAGATTTCATGCAATAATTCTCTAGATTTGTCTATTTTACCTTGAAGTCCATATATATTACTTAGGGTTATATAGTTTGGGATAATATCTATTTTTGAAAATTCAATAGATTTTAATAAGTATGTTTCAGCTAAATCATATTTTCCCTGTACCCTATAAAATAATGCAATTCTATTATTCACCATACATGATACAACCGAATCCTTTAATTCCATAGCCAATGAATCAGAAAAAGTATATTGATTCAACACTGATTCGGCATCTTCATTTAATAAAAAGCTCATTAATCCAATATTCGTTACAGCAATAACCCTACTTCTTAAGTTATTTGCTTTTTCAAAATAAACAGATGCCTCTTTATATTTATCTTTTGCTTGTGAATATTTTTCTTCAGCTTTATATAGATCTGCCAAGTAAGTATTAATATATCCTGCTAGGTTGTAATCTTGTGAACGGTCTGCTAAATCAAGGGCAACCAGATAAATATTCATGGCTTTATCTCGTTGTTGACTCGCATTGTAAGCGTGTCCTAAAAACATCCCGATTCGGGCTTGTTCATTTATCCGCCCCTTGTTTTTAAAATAATTAAATGCACGAAGCATATATTCCGTAGAAAGTGGTTCTTTAAATAATATATCTCGTACATTGGCATTTGCTAAACACCAAGCTGCAAATGTTTCGTCCGATAAAACATCCAACTCTTCCACCGACTCAAGTAATGTAAATGCGCTGTCCGGATTACTCTGAAGCAGAGCATCCGATTTTGATAGAATATCCTTAACGTCTTTGTCCGAACCACAAGATATCCAAAGGAATATAGAGATACAAATAAGGAAATATCGTGTAAATTTCATATAAGCAGACTTAATCAGCAATTAACGTCCAATAACAAGAAACGCTCTTGAAAGTTCAAAAATAGTATTTCTTTTTTTATTAACCGACAAATATTATCTTTATTTTAGAATTAAGAATGAAAAAAGCGTTTATATGTATAGAATTTGGTGATAAGTGGTAGAAACACTATTGTTGGGTAATTATTTTACATTAGTAAATAAATAAAAACTATATAAGAAAACTTCACTCTTATTAGAGTTACATCTGCCTTTATATAAGGGATATAATCTTTTCCTAACGGAGATCTATTCAGTATGCAGCTGTCAAACGTAAAGTATCCAATTGTCAAACGCAAGTTATCCATATGTTGAACTAACAGTATCCAGCTGCCTACTGAATAGATGCTCGTTATGTATGGAATAATAGATAGGATTATGAATTGTTTTTCATCGTATATGACAAAGTAGTCTTATAAGGTAAGATTTTAATATTGATCCTTAAACCTACATCTACTTCTAATTGTTTAATAATCAAGAAGAAATACTAATCACACCTAAAAAAAATACAATTATGGGGAAATTTATTATTTCAAAACGAACAAACGATGAGTTTCAATTTAACCTGAAAGCATCAAATGGCGAGATCATCCTTTCAAGTGAAGGCTATAAAACAAAAGTATCATGTAAAAACGGGATTGAATCAGTTCAAAAAAATTCGCCCGAAATCAAGATGTACGAAATTAAAGAGGCAAAGAATGGTAAATTCCACTTTAATTTGAAAGCATCCAACGGACAAGTAATCGGAACAAGTCAGCTTTATGCTTCCGAAGCATCATGTAAAAACGGTATTGAATCTGTAATGAAAAATGCTCCCACTGCAACTATTGTAGACGAAACGGAAAAATAGACAACCATTACACACCAACACACAGATTAGCTTCCTACATTTTAAGACGTTTATTTGTAAAGAAAGGCCTCCGACTGGAGGCCTTTCTTTATTCTATTTTGTATATAAAATACATTTTTTATACACTAGAGAGGTATTTGTTAAAAATAACGAATAGAGTAATTCTAGTTATTTATCAAATAATCCATGTATCATCAACGTACTTATTTCAATGTTTTTAGACAATTCTGTAAAACAATTAGACGAAATCAAATCTTAAATCTGGCTTTTAAACCTTCCTTTGCAATGTGTAAAATATAGTTAACACACGAAGTGTTATGAAATATATTAAATTAATCCATGTGCAACACAATTATTATTTAAACAAGAGAAATAAATCACCCCACCTTCAATCAATAAACAAGAAACATTTTTATTAATAATTAAAATCAATATTTGTTAGTAAACTAATTTTATGAATTTAAAATCAAACACAAAGAAGAGAGAGTATGCCTTCAAATTAGGAAATTGGCCATTAGGTCTGGCGTTCCTGGCATTACTTTCGTCGACCTCTGTTTTCGCAGAAAACGGGTCAGAATTAAAAGCCGGTGTTACTGTTACGCAACAAAATTCGCGTACGGTTTCCGGTATTGTTAAAGACGCCAGCGGAGAAACCATTATTGGAGCCAACGTTTCGGTAAAAGGTACTACAACCGGTACAATTACCGATATTGATGGTAAATTTTCACTGAATGTACCTGTAGGAAGTACCATAAAGATTTCTTACATCGGTTATCAGGATTTCGAAACCGTTATTACAACACAATCAACACTGGATGTTGTACTAAAAGTTGATTCTAAAACACTTGACGAAGTTGTTGTTGTAGGTTTCGGTTCACAAAAGAAAGTGAACGTAACCGGTGCTGTTAGCATGGTTGGATCTGAAGTGATCGAATCGCGTCCGGTTCAGAACGTATCTCAAGCTTTGCAAGGGGTTGTTCCCGGTTTGAACTTTTCTGTAAACACATCAGGCGGTGCCCTGGATAACAGTTTAAATGTAAACATTCGTGGAGCAGGTACGATTGGCTCCGGTTCAAATTCTTCTCCATTAGTATTGATCGATGGTGTAGAAGGAAACATGAATGCCATCAACCCGCAGGATATCGAAAGTATTTCGGTTCTTAAAGATGCTGCTTCGGCTTCAATCTATGGTGCCAGAGGAGCTTTCGGGGTAATTTTGATTACTACTAAGTCCGGTAAATCAGGAAGAACCAATGTAAACTATTCGGGTAACGTTCGCTTTACAGATGCGTTGGCAATTCCTGAGATGTTGGATTCATACAAATTCGCCCAGTATTTCAACGAAGCAGCTAAGAACTCGGGTCAGGGAGCTGTATTCAGCGAAACACAGATGCAGCGTATTTTAGCTTACCAAAAGGGAGAAATTACGGATGGTGCTACAATAAACACAACAAACAATCGCTGGAACAACTATACCGGTGCTAATGCTGATACAGACTGGTTCAAGGAAATGTATAAGGATTGGGTTCCTTCGCACGAACACAATCTAAGCGTGAGTGGTGGTAGCGATAAAATTACTTACCTTGTTAGTGGTAACTTTTTGGATCAGAACGGTCTAATTGCCCACGGTAAAGATAAGTTCAACCGCTACACTTTGAACGGGAAGATTAATGCGACTCTTTCAGAATACGTAAAACTGAACTACAGCTCAAAGTGGATTCGTGAAGATTACAAACGTCCTTCCTATATGACTGGCCTGTTCTTCCACAACATTGCCCGTCGTTGGCCGGTTAATCCAGTATATGATCCTAATGGATACTATATGGAAGGAAATGAAGTTATTCAGATGGAAGATGGTGGTATTCAGAAGAACCAAAAGGACTATTCTTACCAACAATTGCAATTGGTTATTGAACCGATTAAAGATTGGAAAATCTACGCTGAAGGAAACCTAAATACAATTACAAATTTCCAGCATTGGGAAGTACTTCCAGTATATGCACACGACGTAAATGGAGATCAATATGCATTTTCATGGGACGGACGTGCAGTGGGTTCAACTACTGTAAATGAGTATGGTTATAAAGAAAACTTTATGACAACTAATATTTACTCTGATTATTTCAAGCAATTTGATAATGGTCACTTTATTAAAGTGATGGGAGGTTTCAATGCAGAAGTAATGAAAACAAGAAGCTTGAGTGCTCAGGGTGATGGACTTATCACTCCAAGCGTGCCAACAGTAAACACAACAACAACCAATCCATCTGTTGGTGGAGGTTACGCACATTGGTCTACTGCCGGTTTCTTCGGTCGTTTAAACTACAACTACAAAGAGCGTTATTTAGTTGAAGCAAACGTACGCTACGACGGAACATCTCGCTTCGTGGGTGACGAGCGTTGGGGTGTATTCCCATCCTTCTCATTGGGTTGGAACATTGCTCGTGAAGATTTCTTTGCAGATTATACAGATAAGGTCAGCACTTTGAAATTAAGAGGCTCATGGGGTCAGCTTGGAAATATGAATACTAAGCTTTGGTATCCTTTCTATCAAACCATGAGCGTTGGAACAAACAATGGTTTGTGGCTGATTGACGGTGAAAAGACAAATACAGCCTATGCTCCAGGTATTGTTAGCTCATTGATGACATGGGAAACAATCGAATCGTGGAACATAGGTTTGGACTGGGGTGCATTTAACAACCGTCTGACTGGTACATTCGACTACTTTAAGCGTTCTACAAAAGACATGGTAGGTCCTGCTCCCGAATTATCTTCGGTATTAGGTACAGGAGTTCCTAAAATCAACAATTCAGATATGGAATCGTATGGTTTCGAACTTGAATTATCCTGGAGAGACCGCATCGGAGATTTTTCTTACGGAGTGAAAGCCGTGGTATCTGACGCTCAACAGAAAGTAACCCGTTATCCAAACAAAAGCTACAGCTTAGGTACTTGGTACAACGGAAGAATGAATGGCGACATCTGGGGTTATACAACGCTTGGTATTGCAAAATCACAGGAAGAGATGGATGCACACTTGGCTAAGGTAAATCAGAGCCGTCTGGGTAATCAGTGGGGAGCTGGCGATGTTATGTATGCCGACCTGAATGGTGATGGCGAAATCAGCAACGGAGCTAATACGTTAGAAGACCATGGTGATATGAAGATTATCGGTAACAATACGCCTCGTTACAACTATGGTATCACATTGGATGCTGCCTACAAAGGGTTCGACTTCAGCGTATTCTTCCAGGGTATCGGTAAAAGAGACTACTGGGTAAGTGGCGCTTACTTCTGGGGAGCAACTGGTGGTATGTGGCAATCGGCAGGATTTACAGAACATTGGGACTTCTTCCGTGGAGAAGACAACCCTCTGGGTGCTAATCTGAATGCCTACTATCCACGTCCATTGTTTACTTCAGGTAAAAATATGCAAACACAGTCTCGTTACTTGCAAGATGCATCCTACCTGCGTATGAAGAATATTCAGTTGGGTTATACCCTTCCTAAAAGCATAACGAGCAAGGCAGGTATGCAATCTGTTCGTGTATATGTTTCGGGCGACAACCTTGCAACTATCAGCAGTATGTCTAAAATCTTTGACCCCGAAACAATCGGAGGTGCATGGGGTGATGGTAAACTGTATCCATTAAGCAAAACGATTTCTGTTGGTTTGAATGTTAATTTCTAATTTATTTACGATCTTATGAAACTTAAAATAAGCAAAAACATAGCACTTTCATGTATTGCAATGGGTGGTTTGTTATTGAGCTCCTGTAACGATTTCCTTGACAGAGAGCCATTAGACCAGGTAACACCTACACAATACTTTAATGCAGAGGCAGATTTGGCAACCTATACAGTATCCTATTATAGCTTTCCGGTTCACAGCGGATGGGGTGTAGGAACATTGAGTCTGGACAATGGAACAGACAATCAGGCTACCAGTAATGCAAATTACAATCTATATGTAAAAGGAAACTGGAAAGTTCCTGAAAATGCTGGCGGGAACTGGGACTTCTCAAGAATTCGCGCATTCAACTATTTCTTTGAACAGGTTTTGCCAAAATACGAAGCAAAATCAATTCAAGGTTCTGAGAAGAATATCAAACATTATATTGGCGAGATGTATTTCCTTCGTGCATTGGAATACTTTAACAAGCTAAAAATGTTTGGCGACTTCCCAATTGTTACATCTACATTGGTTGATCAGCACAATGTATTGATGGAGGCAAGCAAACGTCGTCCTCGTAACGAAGTTGCCCGTTTCATTATCGAAGACCTGGATAAGGCAATTGATTTGATGCAGGAAAGCTTTAAGAATAAAAACAGATTGACTAAGAATGCAGCATTGTTACTTAAAAGCCGTGTTGCTTTGTATGAAGCAAGTTTTCTGACTTACCACAGAGGTACTCCTCGTGTTCCGGGTGAAGCAGGATGGCCGGGTGCAAACATGGATTACAACAAAGGATTTTCAATCAATCTGGATGCGGAAATTGATTATTTCCTTACACAAGCCATGGAGTCTTCTAAACTGGTTGCTGATCAGATTGATCTTACACCCAATTCTGGAAACTTAAACCCAGCCGGAACTTCATTTGCAAACTGGAATCCATATTTTGAAATGTTTTCGGCTGTAGATATGTCGAAATTCGATGAGGTTATCTTCTGGAAGTCTTATAATGCAGATTACACTACTCACGGTGTAAGTGTTTATATTCGTAACGGTGGTAACTATGGCTTGACCAAAGGTTTTGTTGATGGATTCGTAATGAAAAACGGTTTACCGATCTACGCGACAGGTTCTGGTTATTCAGGAGATGAATCAATTATGAAGACTAAAACAGGCCGTGACGATCGTTTACAATTGTTCCTTGCGGGAGAAGAAGATCGTTTGTCAACAACCAACGATACAACATTCTTTGGAGCTCCCAACATTATCGGTCTTGAAGAAGTGCGTGATGTAACTGGTTATCGCATGCGTAAATGTTTCTCATATGATCCTACGCAGGCTCCGGGTTCTGAGTTGATGTGTACCTATGGATCTATTGTTTATCGTGGTGTTGAAGCTTACTTGAACTATATAGAAGCTTCTTACATGAAAAACAAATCAATAAATGCAACTGCAGCTAACTATTGGAGAGCAATCCGCGAAAGAGCAGGTGTAGATACTGATTTCAATAAAACAATCAATGCAACCAATTTAGCTTTGGAAAATGACTTAGGCAAATATTCCGGCGAAAAACTGGTTGATGCTACTTTGTTCAACATTCGTCGTGAACGCAGAAATGAATTCATGGGTGAAGGAATGCGTATGGACGACCTGAAACGTTGGAGATCGATGGATATGGTTAAAGACTATGTAGTTGAAGGTTTCAACTTGTGGGATGAAGCATATAAAGCTAAGAATTATTACGAAGAGGTAAAAGTTAACGGTGTACCAACCGGAGAAATCAAAAATCTTCTAATTTCTGATGGTAGTGCTAAAGCCAACGTAAGTAATAAGAGCCTTAGCAAATATCTTCGTCCGTATCAGAAAGTGAAAGCTAATAATGAAGTTTACAACGGTTATAACTGGAGCAAAGCAAACTATTTGTATCCGATCGGTGTAAGAGAGCTTCAATTGGCTTCTCCAAATCAGGATGACGCTTCTCAATCTACAATTTATCAGAATCCTTATTGGCCAATTACATCTGGTCCGGCTGCTGAATAAATATTGATTACTGATAGCTGATTAAAATTAGCTGACTAATAAAAAGGACTTAGTTACTATCCATCCGGATAGTCGACTAAGTCCTTTGCTATTTAAGCGGATTCTATCTATTCATCTATTGTATTGTATAGATATCTATATCCCAGCCTGTTGCTTAAACCAATTCCTACCCTATCACAGTCAAGACAAGGAACGTGCAGGACTTAGGTCCCAGTCTATTGCTTTTACCAATTCCGACCCATACAAACAGCCTCTAAACACACCTAATTACAGGGCTTCTTACCAAGGGATATGTACACACTTCAGATCGGATAAAACGAAACAAGATTCAACAAACAGGAAGTTACTACCAAACAAATAGAACAGTGTATATACATATTTATAATCCTTCATAAAAAGGCAAAGAAAGATTGAAATTAATAACAAAAAATTAATTAAAGCAGAACCCAGATTATAACACCTTATCCACATAGGGGATATCATCTATTAAGGATACTCTTTTAAAGAATATCACAACTTGATAAAGTTTATTTCATATGGGTAAATCAAAGGGCTATACTTCCCCAATTAAGAGATGCATAATCAAAAAAATGAGGATGAAACTTTTCAGGTTTCATCCTCATTTTATAATATCTACCACCGAAATAAGTATTTATCTCATCTGGGTTGTAAAGTGAATTCGAAAGTATGAGTCTTTAATGGAACACGATAAGATTCCTGTACACCAGGTCCGCATGTAGCTGTTCCAACACCCGACTGAACTGCATCGAGGTGAACGGTTACTGTACCATCTTCAACTAAATAATTCAAATGTGTAGCATTATCAATTACACGATCGTTATATGGTAAAGCACTGAATTCGAAAGGCTTTATGCTGTTTATATAAAGTCCCCTACCCTGTTCGTCCGACAAATTCACCCAACGGGTATCTGTTCTGTTTCCGGTTGCCTGAGGTGTTATATAGGCATGATACATGGCAGGTACGGTTGTTTCATAAACTCCGATACGCCCCGATTGTTTTCGGCCGGCATAGGTCTCATGTTCTCCGCGCCCAAGATAAGATACCTGATAGAATCGATCAGGCATTGCAAATGTAATTCCTACTCTAGCCAGAGATTTTACGACCGAAGTATCCGGTGTATAGGTAGCGCCAATGTGCAATGTTCCATCTTTCTTGATTGTATATATAAAGGAAGATGTACCGGTCTTAACATTCTTAGAATTAATTAAATCAACGGTTGTTTCTACCACCCGGTTATTACCGGTTCCTGTTACCTTAATATCTTTTACTTGTTGTGTCAGGCTATCTAAGCCTGCGGCATACCAATGTTTGCTTCCGAACCGGTCGCGGTTATCATTATCTGTTGGTGCACGGAACAGGTCTAGTCTGATTGGCGAGGTAAGCATTTCCTCTCCTTTAAAAACAAAAGAGGTTAATTCGCCTGTTTTATCCGAGATAGTTGCAGAAACCAGATCATTGGTTATCGTATATCCATTCACATTTAATTTTTTACCTGCAATTCTATTTTTTGCATTATTCATTCCCTTTGTTCCTTCCAGAACAAATTGATCGTACGCAACCTCGTAGTCGGTCGACAAAAACTCAGTTTCTTTTACAGGCGTCCAACGAAGGTTTAAAAATGCTTCACTTACGGAATTGGGCAATATCACTTTCCCGATAGTTATTAATGTTGTATCGTGAGGTGCACAAGCTAAAGACATAGTTCCGTTCTTTAATACTACGCCCTGGTCGCTGGTAATATCCCAATGTAATGTATATGCACTTAGATCGGTAAAATCATTCCAGTTCTTAATCTTCACAGTAAGATTTTCTTTGGCTACCAACGTTGTTTTGATATATTGATAGATTTTTTTCACCTCCATCAGATGTGGATGAGGCTCGCGGATTGCATTTACAAGTCCGTTTCCGCAAAAATTCCCAAAACTAGGTACATCCTTTGGTCCGTAATCTCCACCATAGCTCCAGAACCATTTACCGTTGGCATCTACTTCCCTGAAGGACTGGTCCACCCAATCCCAGACACATCCTCCCTGGGCCATGGGTTCGTTTTCAAAAACATCCCAATATTCTTTTAAACCTCCTACGCTATTTCCCATTGCATGCACGTATTCACAAAGAATAAACGGACGATAGGGCTTTGGATTGGTCTGGGTAAGGTAGGCCTTGATTTCGTCAACACTACGATACATCCTACAGTAAATGTCAGTATTATAATTTTGTTCGGCACGCTCATACTGAACCAATCTGTGTTTCTCGACCGATTTCAACCAATCGTATGTCCTTTCAAAATTAATTCCGTTTCCGGCCTCGTTACCCAGTGACCAGATTACAATGCTTGGATGATTTTTCGACCGCTCGTACATGCGCTTTGTTCTGTCCATGTGTGCATCCAGCCAGGTTGAGTCTTTCGCCAGCGATGCAGCACCATATCCCATTCCGTGGGATTCGATATTTGCCTCATCTATTACATAAAGGCCATATTGATTACACAGTTCGTACCATAACGGGTCTGTAGGATAATGAGAATTACGAACTGTATTGATATTGTTTTGTTTCATCAGCTTGATATCTTGTAACATCAGCTCCTTAGTAACAGTTCGTCCTGCCTGAGAATGCTCATGACGATTTGTTCCTTTTACCAAAACCGGTACTCCGTTGATACAGAATCGTCCGTTCTTGATTTCTGAAGTTTTAAATCCAACCTGACATCCGGTGTATTGGACAACTTCTCCCTTTTCATCCAGTAACGAGATGATAAGCGAATAAAGTGTTGGCGATTCTGCACTCCAGGGTTTCACTCCGGGTATATTTTTCTTACTGAAAACGATGGCTTGATTTCCCTGCTCTTTAGATATTTTCTTTGTTTCGGAAAGTATCATATTCATTCCAGCATCCAACAATTCGTATTTTACAGATGATGAAGTGGCAGCTTTGGCAACATTTACAGTCAAATCAAACTGACAGGTTTTATAATCAACAGTATCCAAAGTAGAGATCACTTTATAGTCGGAAACATACTGCTTCGGGGTGCTATACAAATAAACAGAACGCTCTATTCCTGATATACGCCAGAAATCCTGGCATTCAAGATAAGATCCTGCACTCCATCTGTATACTTCAAGTGCAATGATATTCTCTCCATCTTTCAATTCCTTAGTAATATCCCATTCGGCGGCAGTTTTAGACCCTTGATTATATCCCATCAATTTACCATTGATCCAGACATAATAAAAAGAATTTACTCCTTCAAGACATAAAACGACCCTACGATCTTTCCATGTTGCAGGAATGGTAAAAGTCCGTCTATACGATCCTACCTCGTTTTCGGCATGAGGTACTACCGGAGGTGTCGGTTTACCGAACTCATACGTCTCATTTACATAAATTGCCGTTCCATATCCCTGACGTTCCCAGTTTCCGGGTACTTTTATATCAGCCCAGTTACCTACATAATAAGATGGTTTGTAAAAATCTTTCGGTCGGTTATCAGGGTTTTTAACCCAATGGAATTTCCATTTCCCATCCAGACTTTGATAAAAAGGAGAGGAGGTGTGATCACGCCGAATTACTGATTCTCTTGTTTCATAAGGCCACACGTATGTGTGAGGCGCTAGTTTGTTGAGTCCGATGGCATGCTGACTTTGCCATTCGGGTAGCCCGTTTTCTGATTGGGCAGATAATCCGGAACAAAGCAGCATAAAGCCTAAGGCAGCAATAGTCTTTTTCATGAATTCATATTTAATGTTGAAATGTGTCTGGTGTAGAATCCAGATATCCACTCCTTCTGTTTGGTTAAAATCCGAAGACATTACCAAACAGAAGAGAGCGAACATCCTCTTGTTGTGTTTTTCTTATGTATTATAAATCTAGCTTTGGTAACGTATATCTTTTACCGTAAAACTTGTTACGGTCTGTTTTTCAGCGTATTGTTTTAATATTGGCAAAGATAGCACTCCTAGTTCTTCAAAAAGTGTGTTTTTGTCTATTCTTATTACATTTTTGTTTATAATAGAATGAATGAAGTGTGGTTTTTTAATTTTCCAAAATAAAACTGTACTTTTACATTTATATAATTCATGTATATGACAACTAGTATGTATTATAAACGTTTCATCTGTTTCGTTGCCTTATTTATTTTTTTTACTGTATCTGGCAATGCAATTCCAGAATATTATTTCAAACAAATTTCATTGCAAGAGGGATTGTCACAGTCAACCGTTTATTGCATGTTGAAAGACAATAAAGGAATGATCTGGATTGGGACTAAATTCGGATTAAACAGATATAACCAGTCGGAGGTAAAATCCTATTACAACGAAATAAACAACAACCGGTCGCTCCCGGGGAATTATATCTACTTTATAGCGGAAGATTCTCTTAAGAACATCTGGATTGGAACCGACAGAGGGTTGGCAACCTACAACAGGGAGACTGATGACTTTACAACTGTTACATTCGAAAAGCAGCGTATTAATCCTCAAAGTTTTGTTACAATGCACGATCGTATTCTTTTTGGAGAATCCGGTCGTCTTTTCAGCTTTGATTATAAGTCTGAGAAACTATCGATGTTGGAAGCTACAGATAATCCCATAAAAAACGAGATGATAAATAATCTGGCACTTTGGCGATCTGGAGAATCAGAATACACGGGTAAGGTTATTATTACGTGTAAATGGAAAGGCATGTGGATGTTCGATCTGCAGGATCAAACACTAAAAAAAATATCATCTATAAATGAAAGTAATATTTCCAGTTCTTATATTGATTCCTCTGATAGGATATGGGTGGCTCCTTATGGTCAAGGACTAAAATGTTATTCGAAAGAAGGGAAACTCATTCATCAGTTTTCAACCAGTAATTCGGGCTTAAGTAATAATGTTGTTCTTCGCATGGTTGAAAAAAACAATCAACTATGGATAGCTACAGACGGAGGAGGATTATCTGTACTTGATTTAAACAACTTTTCTTTCCGTGTTATTGAGCACAGACCAGGCGATCCTTATTCAATTCCAGTCAATTCCATTGTCAGTCTTTACAATGATGATGAAGATTATATGTGGGCCGGAAGTATTCGAAACGGGTTAATCGGAATTAAAGAGATATACATCAAAACTTACAAGGAAGCTCCGATGAATACACCTTATGGTTTGTCGGACAAAACGGTAACCAGCCTTTTTGAAGATCCATCCGGAATTATCTGGATCGGAACAGATGGAGGTGGAATTAACAGGTTTGATTCCACGAACAAGACTTTTAAACATTACCCCTCCACGTATGGTAATAAAATTATTTCACTTTCGCAATACAGCAGCAACGAGTTGGTTTGCTCTGTTTTCAGTAAAGGGTTATTTCTGTTCGATAAACGTAATGGCAGTTTTCGTAAATTGGAAATATGGAATGCAACAGAAAGCAACCGGATCTTCAATAGTGGATATTCCGTCAATATTGCATTATTGGACAAAGAAAACCTTCTATTGTTAGCCGACACTCCCTACTTCTATAATTACAAAAGCAAAAAAGTAGAAATACTTCCTTCAGTAAACCAAGAAGTTGCAATTTGGTATCCTCAGAAATTTCATTTTAATGAAACACAAACACATCTCATTGCAGGAAATTCGATTGTTGAAATTGATAACAGACGAAAAACGATTCGGACACTCATAACGCTTCCGGATTCTATAAGAAACATCGAAGCATTTTGTAAAGATGATGAAAATTATTTCTGGATTGGCACATCCGACAACGGATTATTTCAAATCAACGCTACCACAAAGAAGATAAAGAAAATTCAGACGCAGCTATTCAGCGGTGTAACATCTCTAACTTCCGATTCGAACGGAATGATATGGGTAGGTACACACAATTCATTATTTGCCTATCTCCCTTCCGAGAACAAATTTGTTGCTTTCTGAGAATCTGATGGCGTTTACGCCAATGAATATGTAAATAAATCCACCCTTCTTACTCGTTCGGGAGATTTATTTATCGGAGGAGTAAACGGTCTGGTTCAGATAAAAAACACAATTCCTTTCAATGATTTTCCGGAACCTGTTATCAGTCTGATGAGTGTGGAACTGGACGGAGCTATTTGCAATATTGAAAAAGGTGAGAACACTTTATCCATCCCTTGGAATTATTCAACATTAAGTCTTAATGTGATCGCCCAAGAGAAAGATCCAATGAGAAAAAAGATATTTCGTTACGAAATTATTGGTGAATCTCATGAATTGATCTCCTCACAAAGCAACTCTTTAACATTACACACACTACCTAGTGGTAAATATCGAATTATGGCTTCTTGTTTAGGACGCGATGGTAATTGGAGTGCTCCTGTTGAGGTACTTAATTTACACGTAAAAGGGCCCTGGTGGAAAAGCGGATGGTTTACCGCTCTTTACTTATTGTTTTTCGTTACTTTAGCCTATGTATTATTCCGTTATAGTATTCTCAGAAAAGAGAATAAATTAAAATGGAAACTAAAAGAACAAGAACAACTCATCTATGAAGAAAAAATAAGTTTCTTAATTAACATCAGTCATGAACTAAGAACCCCACTCACCTTAATTTATGCCCCCTTAAAACGAATGCTTGATAAAAGCAATCTTGAGGAAACTGTAAGTAGTCAGCTAAGCTCCATTTACAAACAAGTGCATAAAATGAAAAATACAATAAACATGGTTCTTGATGCACATAAGATGGATGAAGGACAGAACTCGCTTTCTTTAAAACAGCACGATCTCAACAATTGGATTGTATCAATCGCCGATGATTTCCGGATGGAATATAAATCCTCTGGAATTGAGTTGTCTTACGATTTGGACCCAACGGTTGGATGTATCTCGTTTGATGAAGTTAAGATAGAGATTGTCCTTTCCAATCTGCTGATTAATGCATTGAAATTTAGTGAATCCGGAACTAAAACGATTGTTTCTACACAAAAGAAAGATAATAGTGTGCGGATCAGCATCTCTGATGAGGGAATTGGATTAAATAATGTAGATCCCAATAAACTCTTCAACAGATTATATCAAGGTGTACACGATCGAAGCGGTAGTGGGATTGGCCTTTCTTACGCTAAAGCTCTTGTAAAAATGCATGGGGGCTTCATTGGTGCAGAAAATAATCCCTCAAAAGGAGCTACCTTCTTTATAGAGTTACCTCTATCTCTAAAAGAAACTCAGGTGATAAGCAATAAAACGGGCATGATGAATGAGTTTATTTTCAACAGTTCAGAAGATAAAGCTCCTGTAATAACAGACTCCTTTGAATTAAATAAGTATACTATTTTAATTGTTGAAGATGAACCCGACCTTAGAAACTATCTGAAGCAAACATTAAAGGAGTACTTTAATCAGGTTTATGTGGCAGAAAATGGAGTTAGCGCCCTTAGTATTATAGCACAAAAACATCCTGATATAATTGCGTCGGATGTTATGATGCCTCAAATGGATGGTTTTGAATTATGTAAAAAAATTAAAGAAGATATTGAAATAAGCCATATACCGGTTATTCTTCTTACAGCTTTGAGCGGTCAGGAAAGTTCCGATTTGGGATATAAGTTAGGTGCGGATGTCTATATTTCTAAACCTTTTGAAATTGATTTACTGGTTGCGGTAGCCAAAAACATTATCAGAGGAAGAGAACTTACAAAAATCAGGCATAAGGAAACATCTGTTGTGATTTCACCTATAGAATCGACTTACAGCAATGCAGATGAAAAATTTATGATAAATTTAAATGCTTTGATAAACAAAAACCTAAGTAATTCCACCCTCGACGTTCAGTTTATTGCAGACAATCTGGCAATGAGCCGTGCCTCGATATACAACAAAATGAAAGAACTGGTAGGTATAGGCATAAAAGATTATATTAACAAAATCAGGCTAACGGAAGCTACTCATTTATTAGTCAATACAGATTTAACGATTATGGAAATTGCAGATAAAACAGGTTTCTCCAATCAGCAATACTTTAGTACTGTATTTAAACAGGCATACGGTACATCTCCGTCCAAGTATCGATCAGAGCAGACCGGAATGAATGAAAAAAATGAAAGCTGATTGTATTGATAAAAATAGGTCCGTATTAAAAAATAATGATAGCAACAGTGCCATAATTATAAAAAAACCACGTAATTTGCCGGGAAAAATATAACACTTTATCTAAAAACTATTAAAACTCAGAATTGTATGATTACATTTATTTGTTCAATCGTCTTATTAATTGGTGGTTATTTTATTTATGGTACTTTTGTGGAGAAACAGTTCGGAGCTGACGGGAACAGGAAGACTCCAGCCTATGAAAGTGAAGATGGGGTTGATTACGTACCCATGAGTTGGAGTAAAATTTTTTTGATTCAGTTTCTTAATATTGCAGGTCTCGGACCTATTTTTGGAGCAGTCTTAGGCGCTGTTTATGGACCATCTGCTTTTATATGGATTGTTTTAGGAAGTATTTTTGGAGGGGCCACTCACGATTATATATCCGGAATGATGTCGTTGCGTAACAATGGTATGAGTTTACCAGAAATAGCCGGCAGGTATATGGGAAACGGATTCAAACAATTAATGAGGGCATTCACATTAATGCTTATGATTTTGGTCGGTGTTGTTTTCGTTGCTGGTCCGGCCAAGTTACTGGCAAACATGACTCCCGAAGTATTAGATTATACATTCTGGATTATTACAATTTTCATATACTATATACTTGCTACAATTCTTCCGATCGACAAATTAATTGGAAGAATCTATCCTTTTTTTGGATTTGCTTTATTATTTATGGCGGTAGGTATTGGTATTTCAATATTTATTCAGGGTGCTCCAATCCCTGAAGCCAGTTTATCCAATTTACATAATATGAATGCCGATCCTGATAAATTTCCAATCTTCCCGATGCTTTTTATTTCTATAGCCTGCGGTGCTATCTCCGGATTTCATGCAACTCAGTCGCCTTTGATGGCTCGTTGTCTCAAAAATGAGAAACAAGGAAGAAGAGTTTTTTACGGAGCAATGATAGCAGAAGCAATTGTCGCACTTATATGGGCTGCTGCAGCCATGAGCTTCTTTGGAAATGTAGGTGGGTTACAACAATTTTTAGCAGATAACGGAAATAATGCTGCTGTCGTAGTAGATAAGATTTCTCATTCCTGGCTCGGTAAATTTGGCGGATTATTAGCGATTATTGGAGTTATTGCCGCCCCCATTACATCCGGAGATACGGCATTTCGTTCTGCAAGATTGATTGTTGCCGATTTCCTGAAGTATAAGCAAAAAAAGGTAATCAACCGCATTATCCTTTCGGCTCCCATTTTTATAGCCGGTTTTTTCATTCTTCAAGTCAATTTTGATGTTATCTGGCGCTATTTCGCATGGTCTAATCAAACATTGGCAGCCTTTACATTATGGATGATTACAATCTATTTTGTCAGAATGAACAAGAATTATTGGATAACCCTGCTTCCGGCGCTGTTTATGACAATGGTTACCACTACTTATCTGATCGTTGCCCCCGAAGGATTCCGTCTACCTCTGAATTACGGATATGCTATTGGATTTATAACAACAACGTCATTATTGCTTTGTTTTGCTTATTGGGCAACCAAATTAAGAAAAACCGAGTCAATAAAAATAAATTCAGAAGACTGATATCTACAATACCTCTGCAAATACTATTACTTTGTCAGTATATGCAGAGGTATTATATTTATTTATCAGAAAAAAACATCCTTACATACTATTTTAACAATCATTTCGTTTATTGTTTCAATATTTAATAATTATATTTGACCGTTTATTTACATTAAATTGACTATTTATTAATTTATTGCACTAATTAGTAACAACCTATTAACATTATCCCAATTTATGGAAAAGCATCTTTCTGATTTGTATACGATGTCTGCTTATGCAATTAAAGCACCATCCAGTCACAACACTCAACCCTGGATTATTTTTATTAAGGACAACGGCTTCGAAATTTATCCAGATTTTAGTAATCCTCTTACTATAGCCGACAACTTGAATCGAGAGTTATATATAAGTCTGGGATGTGCTATTGAAAACATATGCCTTGCAGCTAACGAAAAAGGATATGGGGAAGCATTAACATTTATTCTAAATGAAAATCAACAAGTAAACGTTCGAATTGATTTATCCAAGGGGACAGCTAATCCTAGTGCCTTATTTTCGCAAATTAACAAAAGACAAACTAACCGATCGGTGTTTTTTGACCGGGAGATTCCGGATAAAGAAATAACAAAGTTAACTAATCTGAAACTGGATGAAGGTGTAAAGCATTTTATCTATAAGTATAACGCTACAGAATTTAACCTGATACGATCTTTCGTAAGAGAAGCCAATGAGATACAATTGGCAGACGATCGATATAAAGACGAACTCTTGAGTTGGATTCGATTTTCTAATAGTCAAATAAATCAATTCCAAAACGGATTATCATATAAAACATTAGGAGTCTCAATAATTCCACCTTTTCTACGTAAAATTATAATTAAGTCTCAACTCAAGGCATCTGCTCAAAACAAAGCCGACGAAAAAAGGATGCAGACTTCATCTCATTTCGTTCTGTTTACGTGCGAAAAGAATACACCAGAAGAGTGGATCAAGCTAGGGCGTTCACTTCAACGTTTTTTACTCCAGACATGCAAAATGAAAATTGCATCCGGATTCTTAAACCAACCCTGCGAAGTAGAAGTTATTGCAGATAAAATGAAAGATTGTCTCCAAATTGAAAACAGACATCCAGCTATTCTGCTTAGAATAGGTTATGCCCATCCCGTAGCCTATTCGCCACGGAAACAGGCATCGTCCATTATATTCAATAAATAATAATTATTTATAAACCTTAAAGCGGTCTGTCAATGGTTTGAATTCCTTTTCACCTGGTTTTTGTACCGGTACCCCAAATGGCATCTCGGCAATTAGCTTCCAGGAAGAGGATAAATTCCATTCCTCTTGTACGGCCTGATCTATTAGTGGATTGTAATGTTGTAAGGATGCTCCGAAGCCGGCTTCCTCAAGAAGCGTCCAGACACCCAGTTGGTGCATTCCGGATGTATGCTGAGACCATACAGGGAAATTATCCGCATAGGAAGGAAATGCATCTTGTAATCCTTTAACAACTGATTGATCTTCAAAAAACAGTACAGAACCATATCCAGACGCAAAAGCTCCTTCAATCTTCGATTCGGTTGCAGCAAAAGATTCTGCCGGAACGATCTTTTTTAGAGCATCTTTTGTTATCTGCCATAGTTTTTTATGATTCTCGCCCAATAAAAGAACAATACGTGTAGACTGAGAATTAAATGGAGAGGGTGTATGTAATAATACATGAGAAATAATATCTTCTATCTCCTGATCACCTATTAGCGATTTATTACTCAGTGCGTAATATGTTCTTCTTAGCTTAAGAGCATCTTTAAAATTAGCAGCCATAGTTATTTATTTTAATTATTACACTTATAAAACAATCAACTATGGAAAATGTTTATTCAATTCAATTTACGAAGATAAAACTCCAGATACATATATAACAAAATAAACATGACCAGTACGCAAGCCATATACAACCACCGGTAAGGAAAGAGAATAAAATAACCAGCAACTATCAGGGATTGAACAGATGCATACAAGAATGAAACGATGATTGGAGGAATATTACCTCTTGAAACAAGCAACTGATAGATATGTCTACCTTCGGATTCAAAGATATTTTCTCGCCGAAAAATCCTATAAACTACAGTAACAATACTATCAATAACACAAACAACCATCAGAATTAAATAAGAAACATCATTTGTGAGCAGGATAAGTTTCCAAAGGGCAAACAGTACAATTACGGCCAACATCCCTGCTCCGGCCTCGCCCCCCAGTGCCCGGCTACGGTATTTAATATTAAAAAATATCAATAAAAAGGATAAAACGATCGCTATCCATAAGTACATTTCGTCAATAAAGGGAACCATCCGTGAATTAATAAAGGCAAGCGTCAGTAATACCACAAAAGAAGTAGCACCACTTATTCGATTAACCCCATCAATTGCACGAAACGAATACATTATTAACACTGAAACAATTAAGACAAGTGAAAAAGAACAACATATACTGTCGTTGTATATATCAAGATCATTAAACATAAACAACAACGATCCCCACAAAGCCAGATGCTGAATGAGTTTAGAAATTGGCTTTACATTATTCCACAAACCAACTACGGCCAATAAGGTTATAGCAAAAAAGAAACCAGGATATACAAAACCATGGATAACACTAAAAAACAACATGCCAAGGTACAAAAGAAGTCCCGCTCCACTCCATACAGGACGTTGATCCTTTTCCCTTTCATGTATAGCCGCAAAAAAAGATGTTTTATTTACCAACCGTATATAAAACATTTCGGTTAGTATTAAAACAATCGCAATCATCACATAGACCATTTCACCCCTATTTAATTGAAATATAATCCTAAGATAAAGCAACCGATACTTATGCAGCAAATATACTATTATTTCACTAAACAGACAATTTAAGATCTCAATTTTAACAATATCAATGAAATAAGATCACGCATCAAGCTCTATCGGGAATATTCATTTCCCATCAATTTCAAATCAGAACATACTATTTTCGTAAATTGTTCGGCTCCGTCTAAAGTCAGGTGAGTGGAATTATAGAAGCATGATTTATCATAACAAATCGGATGCGATGAATAATCAAGAAAAGGAACACTCATTTTATTGGATATATCCCTGTAAATCTTAACAATTGAATCTCTATTTAATATAAGTTTCTGTCCCTCTATATATTCTGGAGAATATACCATTACAACCCGTATGCCTTCGCCTGCTGTCTGCCTGAGGAAGGAAGTTAAATCTTCAATTACATTCTTATCAACTGGCATTTTTTTCCCCATTGGATATTGAGCTTTGAACTGTTCGAAAGTTCCGTCCCATTTATAGTTTTCATTTATAAAACCTTTATACCTCTCTACACCCGATTCCGGAATACCAATAAAGGAAAAAAGGCCCTGTTTCATTGCCTCAAAACAACGATTGTATTTTGTGACCGGATTATAATAGTCGAACCACTGAAAACCATTTTTATAACCCTTTAGCCCCTTTTGAATTTCCGGCTCATTTAAGATTGGAATAAACTGCTGTCTGTCCGGGATACCATCTTCAGTATGTAGCGTTGTTCCTGCATCAACAGATAAAATTACAACAGATGGTTTATCTGCGAAACGTCTGTAATAATTATACCTTAATCGTTGGAACGGGAACGTAGCATTTGTCGCTCCTAAATTATAACTATCAACCCGCAGAAGCGAATCAATTATCTGAGTTGAAAAATGCCGGTAGGCTCTTGAATTTCCAAGGATAATCCAATTTGAATGAATAGAATCGGTACGATACCGGTTCCATTCTCCAAATTCACCCTTCCTCAGCGATCGTAATCCATGATCCGCCAACAGTCCGAAAATGATTCCCAGCACAATCAACAAAGCAGAAAAGAGTCCTATTTTAAGTAAAAAATTTCTCATCAGATTAAAATTGGAAATAAATAAATGTTTCTTCACCGCCACCAAAGAGGAAAATAGCCATCAACAGAAATAGATAAATTGACCATCTCCAAATCCGGGATTTGATTTTATCCAAAACCAAGCCATGCAATTCAAAACGTTGAACCCATTCTACCGTAAGCATAAAAAGAATAAACATGATGCATTTGGTCGAAAGATAAAACAAGTCAGGGATTTCAAAAAGCGAACCTGTAAACATGGCATTCAAATATTGAACTGCAGCATTGATATTTTTTGAGCGGAAAAATATCCATCCAAGTAAAACCAAAAAGAAGGTAGAAAGCATTTGGAAAATCTCTTTTCCTGAAGGAAAGAATCTATTCTCAGCAACAACATCAGTAAACCGACGATTCTTTTTTAACAGCAACAAAGGCAAAAACAATAATCCATGATAGCTACCCCAGGCAAGAAATGTCCAGTTTGCACCATGCCAAAATCCGCTCACAACGAATACAGTCAGCGTATTTCTAATGTTAAACAATAAATTACTCCTGCTCCCGCCCATCGGTATATATACATAATCGCGAAACCAGGTAGAAAGAGATATATGCCACCGTCGCCAGAATTCAGCAATATCTCTTGAAAAATAAGGGTAATTAAAATTTCGCATTAATGAGAACCCAAACAACCGGGCTGTTCCTATTGCTATATCCGAATATCCGGAAAAATCACCATAAATCTGAAAAGCAAAAAACAGAGCACCCAACAACAGTGCACTGCCAGACTGGTAACCAACCCCGTCAAACACCTGATTTGCATATATAGCACAAGTATCAGCGACGACCATTTTCTTAAACAGTCCCCATAAAATTTGTCTCATTCCGTCAACGGCTTTGTCTGAATCAAAAGTTCGTTTCCTATAAAATTGTGGAAGAAGATTGGTTGCTCTTTCGATAGGACCTGCAACTAACTGGGGGAAAAAACTTACATAAGCTAAAAAAGAAATCAGATTGGTTGCCGGTTGTAATTTTCTACGATAGACATCTATGGAGTAACTTAAAGCCTGAAATGTGTAAAAGCTAATTCCTACTGGAAGAATAACTTTCATCGTATGAATATCAAATTCTTTTCCGAACAGGCGAAAAGCTTCAACAAAACTATCCACAAAGAAATTATAGTATTTGAATCCGGCCAGTAATAAAACATTAATAAGGATATTGATGGCAGACACGTACCATGATGGAGAAAAACGCATTGTACTCCGTGATTCAAAATTTTCTGTCCGAAACCTTACAATCAATTGCCCGGCTACAAAACTACATACAGAGGTAAATCCAATAAGTAATAAAAAACGCCAATTCCACCAACCATAAAAAATATAGCTGACACAAACAATGAAAAGATTTTGCCATTTTAGATTTGAATTAAATACAAACCAATAAAGCAAAAAAACGATGGGGAGAAAGAATGCAAACTCCAATGAATTAAATAACATCTGCGTATTAGATTCGTTCCATGCAAAAATAGTAAATCAAGCCGAAAGGATAAAACATTTCAATCGTTTTGCAATCTTATATTAATAATTCTAAATTTGTTATACAAAACTTCCTGAAATCAAAATCTATTTTGTTTCTTTGCTAGTACTTATGAATTAAATACTCAATATTCATTTTGAATATTTGATTCCTTACATGATGCGCTGACTAATTTATTCGTTTTATCTTACTTCTCAGGAAGGTTAAGTAATAAAATAAACATAATTCCAAAATTATGAATAAATTAGTATATCGTTCCTATAAAGAGAGTGACATTTTGAAAGATTTAAGTGAATTCGAGATTAACAATGATTTCGGATGCAACAACTATGTAGCACGAAGTAATTCATTGTTTCGCAGTTTCAGCTTTAATAAAGGTGAGCAAGTCAGTATTGAGCTTATAGAAGAAAATTCAATCATCATTATTGCTGAAGGGACGTTTCTGGCAAGTGGCCAAACCCATCAATCAAAGATTTTAAATTCCGGACAGATGTTTTTAAGGACGAAAGACTCCGGCAATTTGGAAGGTGAAGCAGCCGAAGATTTATCCTTAATCTGCATTCAGTTCAATAATATTATTAGCACTTGTGAGAAAACCGCTCTTGACAAAATTTCAATTTATTGCCCCGCTAAAGCCGATGAATTTGAAATATTGGAAATAAATGAGGCCATGAAGCTGTATATAAACGGAATATCTCTTTTGTTCAAATCAGGAGCCTTCTGTAATTTCATGTATGAATTAAAGAAAAGAGAACTTATTTTTATTTTATACACATTTTATGACAAGGTAAATTCCGCTCGTTTTCTACTTCCCTTAATTGAAAATCAAAACAATTTCATCAGTTTGGTTCTAAACAAATTTTCAATCAACTGTAATGTTATCGAGCTTGCCGATAGATGCAATATGTCACCCAAAACACTTACCAGAAAATTCAAGGAACATTTCAATGATACCCCCTATCAATGGATTATTCAACAAAAAAATAAGAACATATTAAGCAGATTGGCACAACCCAACGTAAACATACAAGCAATCTCTGAAGAGTTTGGTTTTTCATCTTCTGCTCATTTTATCAGTTACTGCAAAAGATATCTTAAACAGACACCGTTGGTTATTCATAAAGAAATAAGGAAAAAGGCTATTTAACTTAACGCATCTTTTTATCCAATCTTTGTCTCATTTGTATAATTATCAGTCTGCGATTTGCATTTTGTTCCAAAACATTATAAATAATTTTGCAGTCTATTTTACACGATACACAGAGAGAACCATCATGCTTCGGTTACTTAATTAATATAGATACAATTGCTTCGGTTTACTAATTTAAAGAGTTAAAAATGAAGAATAAGCATTATTTTGAAGATAAAAAGGCCTATGATGCATACATCAGGAAATGGAGAATCATTCAGACAATATGTGTAGTCATATTTATAGTTATTTTCTTGTTTTTAATTTATCTTGTTTATCAGGAAGTCGTTTGTAATAAGCCGGTACTGAACTGGCTGTAAATCGACCTCGCATTTAAACGACTCCATTCAACTATCATCTTGATTTTCTTTCTTCACTTAATCCAATCTCTGCAACTCAACCTCAGTTTTTTGCAGTTCGTCAAATAAATTTGACTGTCCACGTTTTCGTTTCATAGATTTGTCTCAAAAACAAATCATATGAAACGACAACCTATATTCATTTCCCTTTTTATGCTAAGTACGCTTATATGTTTTGCTCAGCAACAATCTTAATAACTGGTAGTGTATTTACAAACGACTATTTACCAGCCGAAGGAGCCAACATCGTACTATTATCAGCCACCGATTCGGCATTTATAACCGGAACTGCAGCTAATAAGAATGGAAATTTTCAACTCAAAGAGATAGCCAAGGGTTTGTATTACGTACAGGTATCTATGCTTGGATATCAAAAAAACTCCTGCAAAGCCAATGTTTTGGCAGGAAAATCTTTTATGCTTGACACCATTTACCTACAACCGGAGGCAATTGGTCTTAATACAATTGTAGTCACGGCAAAGAAACCTGCGATCCAAATAGAAGCCGACAAAACGACAATCAATATGGAAGCCACCATTGTCAATACCGGAGGAAATGCATTCAGTGTATTGGAGACTCTGCCCGGAGTATATATTAACAGCAACGGAGCTGTTTCATTGAATGGAAAGAACGGAACTAAAGTCTTGATTGACGGAAAACCCGCTTATTTGCAAGGAGAAGAACTGGTAAGCTTTCTTAAATCCACACCGGCCACATCCTTAGATAAAATAGAATTAATTACCAATCCTTCGGCCCGATACGATGCAAGCGGTAATTCCGGACTTATTAATATACGGACTAAAAAAACAAGAATAATGGGATTTAATCTGGGGATTACATCCAACTTTATGCAAGGAAAATATGAAAAGAGTAACCATTCTGTCTATTTCAACCATCGAAAAGGAAAATTCAACCTTTTTGGGATGTATGGGTATTATAGTGGCAGAAATTACGTTGATCTGCAAGTGATACGTGAATTTAAAGAGGAAAATCCTTCAGAACAAACTACATTCAACCAATTAAGCTATAGGAAGCGGAATGAAGATTCCCATTATTACAAAGGGGGCATACACTATTTTGCATCGTCTAAAACCACATTCGAACTGGCTCTAAACGGTTATACATCCAACCAGGCAGAATCCGGATCTTTAAATTCCAACTTTATCAACCACATTGGAAAACGGGATTCATCCATTAAATCGTCGACAATTAACGACAACATGCGAAACAATATCTCGGGTACCATTGGATTGATACATAAAATAGACAGTACTGGGAAAGAGGTTAGTCTGTCGGCCGACTATCTTCACCATGCTGTAGACAATGATCAGTACCATAATGACCTTTTCCTGTATACCTCTCAAAATGAGATTATGCCAGAATCGGCTGGAACTAAAAAAGGAACTATCGATTTATTATCCATGAGAAGCGACTTCACCTATCCGGTAAATGAAAAACTGCTTTTGGAAAGTGGTATTAAATCGGAATATGTGAACATAGATAATACATCCGACTATAAAAACAGGGAACAACAGGAATGGGAGCCTGATTACGGACTAAGCTCTCATTTTATCTATAAAGAAAACATCAACGCACTCTATTTTAACTCTCGAATTGCACGTTATAAATTTGTATTGGAAGCTGGATTACGTATAGAAAACACAAACATAAAAGGACAGTTGCCGGGTAACAGGTTGCAAGCCGACTCTTCCTTTTCCAAATCCTATATCAATCTATTTCCATCGGTTACGTTAAGTTATCAGGCAGGAAAGAATCACACACTGAATCTATCCTACCGACGCAGGATAGATCGGCCTAATTACCAGGATATGAATCCTTTCGTATATATTTTCGACACCTATACCTACGAACAGGGTAATACCACCCTGCAACCCCAATTCTCAGACAATCTGGAACTCTCATATCTTCTGGCAAATAACTATAAAGTGGCAGTTTTTTATAATCAGACTAACGACGTAATCGCTAAATCTTTTATTCTGAGCGAAAACAGCAAACGAGTATATGTGATGCCTAAAAACCTTGCTACTTACAGATCTTGCGGAATCCGATTAAGTGCCGGTAATCTCTCGCCTGTAAAGTATATGCAGTCTACCGCCAGTATCGGCTTAACACACAATCAATATGAATGGAGTCTGATACAAGACGCAAACAAAACTGCACAAACAACGCTGATGTTTCACGTAGGGAACCGCTTTTTGCTAGGTAAGGGTTGGTTGGCAGAGCTGACAGGATATTATAATGGGCGAATGGCAATGGGGCAAATGAAAATAGCCTCCTTCGGACAGCTTACTGCCGGTATTCAAAAAAAGTTATGGAACGACAGAGCCAGCATATCCCTTTATTCCAACGACCTGTTCCATACCAACCGGGTAAATATGACCACCCGTATCGGCAACAGTACGGCCCGGATCTTTGAAAAGGAAGATCATTGCATTCTGGGAATTTCATTTACATGGAAATTCAGTAAAGGATTCGAATCAAAAGAATTCAAACGAAAAGGTGAAGCTTTTGACACAAAACGTATAAATTTGTAATATTCCTACAATTAGTTTATAAAGCATCGGTATAATAAATAAATCTGATATGAAACGTTTTGAAAAATGGTTTTGGATTATCCCTCTATTTGTTGCATTAATTGTAATGACAGGGATACGTCTTGTTACCGACACCCCCAATGGATACAAATTCTGGGAAAGACCTATCAGTCAGAATCTGATAGAATGGATAGGAGCCTCCATTATGGCCTACCTGTTTCAGGCCTTTATGTATTACCTTTTAAAGCGGAATGAAAAGTATACGGATAAATTGAATTTAAAAAGACTATTGATCGAATACCTGATCATTGTCGTTGTAGGGTTACTATTTATAAATCCGTGTGTTATGATAATCCACCACTTTATTAATGACCCGGTGGATCTGGATGATCTTGTTATTGCCAGTGTCATTTTCACCCTGGTTCTCATTTTCATCTATTCCTTTTACAGAGGAAGTCAGATTCTGGATGCATATATCGAACAACGGCTTCAAAATGAAAAGGTAAAAAGCATTCAAGCCGAAACGGAACTCAAGTACCTGAAAGCTCAATTCCGGCCTCATTTCTTATTCAACACGCTGAACACCATCTACTTTCAGATAGATGAGCAAAATGAGGCTCCACGTCGTACTATAGAAAAACTTTCGGAACTTCTCCGCTACCAACTATACGATGTAAATCATTCGGTTACGGTAGAACAGGAATTTCAATTTATCGAAACCTATATGGAGGTACAAAGGTTACGAATGAAAGAGAGTCTTAAACTTGAAACCTTTTTCGATCCGGCTTTAAAACCATACCATATTCAGTCGCTTCTGTTATTACCTCTGGTAGAAAATGCATTTAAATATGTAGGAGGCGATTACTGGATACAGATAGACGCCCGACTTGAAAAAGGAAACCGGATGACGTTGGAAGTCAGGAATTCCATCCCCGCTAACACTGTAAATAACAGCAAGAAGGGAATAGGTCTTGAAAACCTTCAACGGCAGCTTGAGTTACTTTATGCCGGCAAACACAAACTTCAATATATAAAATCCAATGGAACATATGTAGCTCATATGGAAATTGAATTGGTTAAAAAAACAACAATCGGATGAAACTAAAATGCATCATAACAGACGATGAACCTATTGCAAGAAAGGGACTGCAAAACTATGTGGAAAGAATTGATTTTCTCGAATTGGTAGGCGTTTGCGAAGACGCCATCCAGTTAAACAATCAACTCAAAAGTCAGCAAGCCGATCTGTTATTTCTAGATATAGAAATGCCATATATGACAGGAATCGAGCTGTTGAACAGTTTGAGCAACCCTCCTAAAGTAATTATAACCAGCGCATATGCCGAATATGCGATCAAGGGGTACGATCTCGAAGTAAGCGACTACCTGCTAAAGCCTATCTCTTTCGATCGTTTTCTAAAGGCTGTAAACAAAGTATACGATCAGTTGATCTCTTCGCAGACTCCGGTTGTGCAGGACTATCTATTCGTAAAAACCAGCCTGAAACTGGAGAAAATACGGTTTAATGATATGCGTTTTATCGAAGGTGTCGAAAATTATGTAGCCATCTATACCAGCGATGGGAAAATAATAACGCACACCACCCTGCGTACCATTCTCCAAAAATTGCCCGCTGAGCGATTTGTTCAGGTACATAAATCCTATCTTGTTAATATCGATAAAATTGATTCCATCGAGGGGAATCTTTTAGGCATCGGGAAAAATAAAATCCCCCTTTCGCGTACCTACAAAGAAACCGCACTGGAAATTATCCTGAAAAACAAACTCCTCAAAGATGGTTAATTTCTTCGTTCTTCCAATTTAAGGAATAATAATGTACATTTGCCATTGGAAAAACAAAAAACAACCTATGATACGTAAACTGCTCTCACTGCCCCCCAACCTGGTGGAAAGTTTTCATGACCTGGAAAATGCTTCACGCGAAGAATGGTTCTGCACCTCAGATCCTGTAGGATCCAAACTTGGATCGGGAGGTGGAACCGCGTGGCTGCTGGAATCTTGCCGAAAAGAGGAAAACAATTATACAGAACGAAAAGCATGGCTTGCTGCCGAAAAGCGGATTCTGCTACATGCAGGCGGACAAAGCAGGCGACTGCCGGGCTATGCTCCGTCAGGTAAAATATTAACCCCTGTCCCCGTTTTCAGATGGGAAAGAGGACAGCGTCTGGGACAAAAGCTCCTTGACCTCCAACTTCCGCTCTACGAACGGATCATGAAAATGGCTCCCGATTCATTACATACCCTGATTGCCAGTGGAGATGTATATATCCGTTCCGAAAAAGCACTGCAACCTATACCTGAAGCAGATGTGGTATGCTACGGATTGTGGGTAGAACCGTCGCTGGCCACTCACCACGGAGTGTTTGTTTCAGATCGAAAACATCCTGATGCACTCGACTTTATGTTGCAAAAGCCCTCCCTCGATGAATTGGGAGCTCTGGCAAAAACACATCTGTTCCTGATGGATATAGGAATCTGGATATTAAGCGACCGGGCTGTAGAGCTATTAATGAAGCGCTCGGAAGGAGAAGGCGAATACGGATTAAAATACTATGATCTGTATTCCGACTTCGGTCGTGCTCTGGGTTGTAACCCAAGCGTTAAAGATCCGGAACTAAATTCGCTTTCCGTAGCTATCCTTCCGCTTCAGGGGGGGGAATTCTATCATTACGGTACCAGTAAGGAGCTCATATCCTCTACCCTTTCCGTACAGAATCTGGTTCGGGACCAACGTGAAATCATGCACCGCAAAGTTAAGCCCAATCCGGCTATGTTTGTGCAAAATTCCATAATGAAAAAGCCTCTTACGGCAGAGAATGAAAATATTTGGATAGAAAACAGCTACGTAGGTACTGGTTGGAAAATCAGCAGGAACAATATTCTGACCGGGATACCGGCCAACGACTGGCAACTTTCTGTTCCGCCGGGCATTTGTGTGGATGTAATTCCGTTAAGAGACAAGGGATGGGTGGCCCGCCCCTACGGATTAAACGATGCTTTTAAAGGAGATCTCTTCCATGCTGAGACCCATTGGATGGGTAAAGCCGTAGCCGACTGGTTCTCTGCACGAAAAATAGACATGTCGGCAACGATGAGCGGACAAACAGGCGATTTACAATCGGCCCCACTATTCCCCTATTGCGAATCCATTGAACAATTGGGCATGCTCCTTCGCTGGATGATATGCGAGCCCCAACTGGAAGAGGGAAAAACACTTTGGCTAAATGCCCCCAGATTATCGGCCGACGAGATATCTGCCTCAGCCAACCTGTCCAGACTCTATGCCCAACGAACTCTGTTCCGACAGGAAAACTGGGTCCAATTGGCATCCAATTATGAGCGGAGTGTATTCTATCAGCTCAATCTGGCTGATGCAGCCGGCGAATTTGCCAAAGGCGGCATACCATTACCTCCCCCGCTGCCCGAGGATGCAACACTGCTCAATCGGATGCACAACCATATGTTCCGTGCCAGAACCCTTCGTTTGCTTGGCGACAACCAGTATATAACCGACGAGAAAGCCTCGTTTTCATTGCTTCGCGAAGGGCTTGTAGGATCAATTTCCGAAACAAAGCAGGAACCTCGTCTCAACGTCTATTCCGACCAGATCGTATGGGGAAGAAGTCCGGTTCGTATCGACCTTGCCGGAGGATGGACAGACACTCCTCCATTCTGCCTTTATTCCGGAGGAAATGTCGTGAACATGGCCATCGAATTAAACGGTCAGCCTCCCCTGCAGGTATACATCAAACCCAGCAAAACATTTCAGATTGTTCTGCGCTCTATCGATCTGGGAGCTATGGAGATAATCACTACATACGACGAGCTGAGCGACTTTTCGAAAGTAGGCTCCCCCTTCTCCATACCCAAAGCAGCTCTTTCTTTAGCTGGATTCGCACCCCAATTTGGTCAAGGTAATTATTCCACTCTCGAAGAAAGACTTAAAGCCTTCGGATCCGGCATTGAAGTCACCCTGTTGGCAGCCATCCCTGCGGGCTCGGGACTAGGGACCAGTTCTGTACTTGCGGCAACCGTATTAGGAGCAGTTAACGACTTCTGTGGATTGGCATGGGATAAAAACGAAATCTGCCGGCGTACGTTGGTGCTCGAACAACTTCTCACCACAGGAGGAGGATGGCAGGATCAGTTCGGAGGTGTGCTGCAGGGAGTGAAACTGCTTCAGACAGGCCGGGGCTTCGACCAATTGCCATTGGTACGTTGGTTGCCCGATTTCATCTTCAGTAGTCCGGAATATAAACCCTGCCATCTGCTCTATTACACCGGGATTACACGTACCGCCAAGGGAATTCTGGCCGAAATTGTAAGCAGCATGTTTCTTAATTCCACCGAACACCTCGATCTTTTACAGGAAATGAAGTTACACGCGCTCGACACCTACGAAGCTATCCAAAGGGGTAACTTTACCGAAGTGGCTGCTTTAGTCGGCAAAACATGGCAACAGAATAAAGCACTCGACAGCGGGACAAATCCTCCGGCCATCGAGGCGATTATCAACCAGATTAAAGACTATACACTTGGATACAAATTACCGGGAGCAGGAGGAGGAGGTTATCTGTACATGATTGCTAAAGATCCGGTTGCCGCAAGCCGAATAAAAGAAATACTTGTCCAAAATCCGCCCAATGTTAATGCGCGCTTCGTAGATATGAGTTTATCGGACAAGGGGCTTCAGATCAGCCGCTCCTGATTAAATAAGTTCTAAGCACAAAATAGCTTTATAGCTCAAAAAAAGTAGGTCACGAAAACGTTTAAAACGTCCGTGACCTACTACACAAAACAAAGTACAAACTTCTTAAGAGAGGAATCTTATTACTCTTAAGCGTTTAAAACTGATCCATATTAATTGAGAACACTTATTTCATTAATTTCTTTTCCAGCATACGCATAAAGTAACCACCTACAACCGAACGGGCCTGGAAACCACGCTGAGATCCGTTTGACGTCATATGCCAATCACTCAAAGGTACACGGGTAGATGTTTCATTCGCATACTTCCATACCGGATTCACCAATGCATCGAAATCGGCCTGTGAACCGGTAAGACAAGCAGTCCAGATAATCCAGTCGGACTTCGTATAATCTTCGCGGTTATCCAGCGGCAGGCCATAAGCATTTTGCTTTGTCTTATAAAATGCAAGTTCGGTTGCAGCAACCTCTGTGGGGAAAATATTGAATCCAAGCAAGCGGTCCCAAACAAGGTTGTACTTCTGACTCCAGGTTCCCGATTTATCAAATGTAAGTTTGTAATGATCGCCATCCTTGGCCATCTCTACCCATTTGGCAGCCATGTCTCGGGCAGTCTGCATATATTTTGCCTCCACATCCTTCTTTCCAAGCATACCAGCCAATTTTCCGTAACCTGCAACCCCCATGATTGCCTTGATTGAAAGATTGGTGTTATGGGCAAAGTGGCCGGCAAAATCATCTGTACACAACTGATTCTCCGGATCTAATCCCTCTTTTTGCAGGTAATCGGCCCAAGTAGTAAGCACATCCCAGTGTTTCGCAGCATAATCAGCATTACCCTCCACACAAGCGATTGCGGTTGTAAGGATCAACATATTGCCCGATTCCTCTACCGGCATATCGCCTCCGTAAGTCTGACCGTTAGCCAACGGATAAGTACCTACATCGTGGGCGGCAAAGGGTTTTGTCCATTTACCGCTTTCACTGTAATAGAAAATCGGATTAAGCATCCCCTTCAATAAATCAGGATTATACACCAGGAACAAAGGAGCCGAAGGGTAAGTTACATCCACCGTACCGATAGATCCGTTGCTAAAATTTTCTTTGGACAGGAATAACAGATTACCCTCTTTATCGGTAACCAATTTATGAGCTGCTATTGCCTGTCTGTAGGCCAAAGCACACAATTCGGCATACGACTTGCCTCCGGCAGCAGCAGCGTCGGTCATCATCTGCTTATCGAATTCGCCGCAACGCTTCATCAGCTCCGGATACAACCTTTCTCCATCTTCAAATGCTTTCATTATATCCACTTTACCCTCCTGTTTCCAGTAGGCCATTCGGTTATCATTAAAGTACTGAATGGAATACAAATCATCGTACCCGATCATCAGGAGGCCTCCAGTCTTTTTGTCGCCCACTCTTCCTAAATTATCGGTAAATGCCAACACCGTCATCTCTTTTTGCATATCACCGGATGTACGTCCGCCGTCCGCACTCAAGGTTCCGGTTTCCATAAACTCCTTCTTGCTATCGTAGTACGCATTCATCTTTAGCGCTGTACGATCACTTTCGGCAGCCGCCAGATAGAAATACCCCCAATCAATCCGTAAATCATCACCTTTCTTACCTAAAACAGCCTGTTCGGCAGTACCCGTCTTAAGGTAACCGATACCTTTTTTACTTCCCCGTTCAAATGTAACCGGCTGTTCCACCTTGTCAACCGCCCACTGAGGGGTGGCCTCCACATAGATCTGCACATCGTGCGAAGCACCATCTGTAGAGCGAACCTGATAAGTCAGGTAGTTAAACGGAGATGAAAGAATATTCAGATCGTCCATCAATGCCGGTGCCGTAAAAATTACGTCCAAATCAACGGGTCCGCAACGGAACGTATAGAATGTCTGCGTAGGTAACACCTGAGCCGAAAGCTGTTCGGCAACCGCTTCAAAGGTATCACCACGTTTCACCTTCTTCATAATACCGAAATCCACATATCCTCCGCCCACGTCATTCAAGCAATGCGCAGCAATCACATTCCCGGTAGGCTTAAGAGAGGCGATTACCTCGGCCGGAATCTCCTTTATCAGGTCATAATTCAATCCACGTCCGGTGGTGGCAACCTCCATTCCATTGATATAGATTTCGATATTATCATCGTGTGAGAATTTCAGATAGAGAGTCTCTTTACTTACATCTTCACCCAGATCAAAACTGCGACGCACCCAGATGTCACGTGTATTCCAGGGTGTTTCACGGTTGGGATTACCATCTGTACCGAAGGCTCCCACCCCCTTCTTCCATCCTGCCGGCTGATAATCGGCTGCCATCCAGTTGCCTGTTGGTTTTGTTTCTGTATATACACCTTCCCACTTCATACTTGCCGCTGTTTCCAGCACAGGAAGCAAAGGTATCTCCTCCCTGCCCATGAACCGATAAGATTTTCCATCCACCCGTATCCCACCCAACAACGGGAAAGGTTTGCCGGTCCAATGTTTAGTCTCTTCCTCATTCAGTTTGTCAGAAAACGACCAGGCACTGGTATAAGGATCAATGGTTACCAGCGGATAAGCCGGTGCACGTAATGAATTCGTTTCCATAGGTTCGTAAACAGCGGTCGGCTTCGACATGTTTCCGCATCCTGTAGCTACGATCAATACAGAAAGTAAAGCTAAATTCTTCATGAATAATTATTTAAGTTTGGTTGAAACAGAATAGGGCCTGTCAGAAGAAGCTACACCCCAGGCCCGGTTGGGTTTACTGCCCATCTTAAAACGGATGATACCTCCCTCTGTAAGTTCCTTATAGGTTAACCACGTACGGGTAAAGCTTTTTCCGTTGAGGGAAGCCGACTGAATATAGCGGTTCTCTAAAGAATTACCTGCAGCCTCCAATATGAGTGTTTTGCCATTCTCCAGATGAATTGTCATTTTAGGAAATACAGGCGATCCAATAACATACTGGTCGGTACCCGGACAAACGGAATACAATCCCATGGCACTGATAACATACCACGACGATGTCTGTCCCTGATCCTCATCCCCGGGATAGCCATCCGGTCCCGAGCTATACAGCTTATTCATCACCTCTCTTGCCCAATACTGCGTTTTCCAGGGAGCACCCGCATAGTTATATAGATAAATCAGATGCTGAATAGGTTGATTACCATGGGCATACTGACCCATATTGATCATAGCCATCTCCGTCATCTCATGTATCACCCTGCCGTATGTTCCCACCTTAAAAGTGTTGGGAACCGAAAATACCGAGTCAAGTTTGGCTACAAAATTACGGTCTCCGTCCATCAGGTTGATCAATCCCTGCACATCATGAAAAACCGACCAGTGATAATGCCATGCCGAGCCTTCGGTGTAGGGACCACCCCATTCGGTAGGATCAAAGTTGCCCACCCAACTTCCATCTTTCTTCCGGCCTCTCATAAACCGGGTTCCTGTATCGTACACTTGTTTGTAATTAAAGATCTGACGGCCAAAAATTGTTTCATAATAACGGTTTCCCGTAAGCTTGGCCAACTGCATCGCACAGAAATCATCGTAACAAAATTCCAGTGTTTTCGCAACCGACTCGCCATATTCGGGATAGGGTACATAACCCAACTGAAAATATTCACGCCATCCATCACGTCCGTTAGACGGACCATGGGGCCCTTTATTCGTTGCTTCATGATACATGGCCGCCAAGGCTTTTTCGGGATCGAAGGTGCGAATACCCTTCACCCAGGCATCAGCCAACAACGAAGCAGCATGGTTACCAACCATTCCGCAACTGTGTCCCGGAAACGACCACGATGGCAACCATCCGCTTTGGTCGTATGCATCAATGAGCGATTTAACATATCGTCCGTGCATTTGCGGATGTAGCAACACATTAAGCGGAAACTGAGCTCTGAAGGTATCCCAGAAACCATTGTCGGTATACATGTATCCTTCATGAAGCTGTCCGTCGTACGGACTATAATAGATAGGATTGTTGTTCGCATCCAATTCATAAAATTTGCGGGGAAAAAGCATAGACCGGAAGAAACAGGAATAAAAAGTAGCCACCTCTTCGTCCGTTCCGCCTTCCACCTCCACTTTCCCTAATTGCTCATTCCATGCATTCTGAGCATTTGTTTTAGCCTGCTCTAAAGTCTGCAAACCTTCCAGCTCCTTTGCAAAGCTTAGCTCTGCCTGCTCAATGCTTATAAACGACGAAATTACCTTGGCCTCCACGGTCTCACCGGGTGTAAACTGAATGTATGAACCAACATAATCTCCAAAAGCCTCTTTACTGCCGGGAGTAACATCTCCGGCGGCATTACGCCATACTCCATGGGCCATAAACGGCTTATTGAATTTCACCACAAAGTAATTGGTAAAACCTTTCGGCACCGAATGGTTTGCGTTTCTGCAATAACCAACAATTTTTTGTTCTTCGGGATAGATGCGCACCATGCTTCCGCCATTGTTGGCATCCAGAACCACATATGCATTATCCTCTTTTGGAAAGGTAAATCGAAAATAGACACCCCTCTCGGTAGGCGACATTTCGGTCGTAATCCGGTTATCAAAAGTAACCTTATAATAGTGTGGCTTAGCCACTTCATTTGCGTGATTAAAGCGCAGCGCCCTGTCGTATTGGTTTACCACCAATTTTCCGGAAACCGGCATCAACGAAAAAGCCGCGTAATCGTTTGTCCACGAACTACACTGATGCGTTTGCCTGAATCCACGTATCGAATCCTTAAAATGCTGGTAAATCCATCCATCCCGATTGATCCCCGTCTGCGGGGTCCAGAAATTCATACCCCAGGGCATGGCCAACGTAGGATAAGTATTTCCCCTTGTCAGCTCAAAACGAGAATTTGTACCCTGTAAAGTGTTTACATGGTTAACAAAGTCCTTCCCGTTGGCAAGCCATATTGCGTTAACAAACAAAAGCAAGGCCAACAACTTTTTACTCTTCATTTTCACTCTTCAAATAATGTATTACAAATCCGATTCTTTCTTCCTATTAAAGGCAACTATCCCTTAAGACGCACGAACCTTACATTCCCCCTAAAAGAATATGTAAATCACCTTTTAATTTATCTTTCTTTCACATTTACAGATCATCCGGCATTGCTCGGGTAGATTTATTTGATAAAATAAATTCCATATGCATTTTTATCGATTTAACTATCAGGCTTTCATAAAGGTATTATACTGAACTATTGCACATTACACATTTCATCCATTTTATTTTGATAAAAGAATAAAAATAGAATGCCCGATTTTAATTTTTATTCATATATTTGCCGTGCTTTTTAACAAAATACATCTAATTATGCAACCACAATTCATGAATTAGACCAAGAAAAAAGCAATTAACGTAAGCGCCGCACTATTATGGGAACATATTAGTTGTAATCTCTCATGAGACAGAAGCGTCTGTCTGATGCACTTAAACGACAAACTTATTATCTATTATCAAAAAACATTCATTATGTTTAAAATCTCTAAGCAGATCAGCTTGATTCTGCTCTCGGGTGTATTGTGTTCTTCCGGGAACCTGTATGCCTCCGCCAAAGCGGAAAAGCAGGGAGTTGCAATCTCTCAGCAAACCTCTACACTGAAGGGTAACGTTCAGGATGCGATGGGTCCAATTATCGGAGCTTCGGTCGTTGTAAAAGGAACAACCAATGGTATGATTACCGACATGGATGGTAACTTTACATTGGAAGTTAAGAAAGGCGACATCATCCAGATTTCTTATGTAGGTTATTTGACCCAGGAAATCAAATACAACGGAGAACCCGTCTTAAACATCACTTTAAAAGACGATACACAAAAACTAGAAGAAATTGTTGTTGTAGGTTACGGTACACAGAAGAAGGTAAACCTTACCGGTTCTGTAGCCAATGTGGACAGCAAATTAATGGAAAGCCGACCGATGACCTCTGTTTCTGCCGGTCTTCAGGGTCTGCTTCCCGGGGTTACGGTTACTCAACGTAGCGGTCAGCCGGGTTCGGACAATGGAACAATCCGTGTGCGTGGTACAGGTACCTTCAATAATGCCAATCCGATGGTAATCGTGGATGGTGTTGAAGCAAGCATGAACGATCTCGATCCCAACGATATTCAATCGGTATCCGTTCTGAAAGATGCTGCCAGCTCGGCTATCTACGGATCTAAGGCAGCCAACGGTGTGATTCTTGTAACTACCAAACGCGGTAAGGCAGGTAAAGCATCTATCAATTATTCGGCTAACTTCGGCTGGCAATCGCCTACAGAGTTGCCGGAATATGTAACTTCGGCTCAATACGCGACATTAACCAACGAAGCACGTGCTTACGCTGGTAAAGCTCCGTTGTATACAGCGGAACAGATTCAGAAATATGCAGACGGATCAGATCCTTACAACTATCCAAACACCAACTGGCAGGATCTGTTGTATACGGAATCAGGTTTCCAACAGCAACACAACATCAGCATCAACGGCGGCGACGAGAAAGTACGCTACATGACTTCGGTTGGTTATCAGGGACAAGACGGTATCATCAAACATGCAAGCAAAGATCAATACAATGTGCGTGTGAACGTAGATGCCAACCCAACCAGCAAACTGGAATCCAACTTCAGCATCTCATATTCAAACATTGCACTTGAAGAACCGACCAACCCCTATGTAGGTGGATTGGCTCAGATCTTCCGTCAGGTTAACATGATCTCTCCGATGGTTCCTTATAAAAAAGCCGACGGTACTTACGGTACAATTGGCGACGGTAACCCCATTGCATGGATCGACATGGATGCAACAACCAACAAGAAACGTCATAACATGTTGGGTGTAGGATCTTTAAAATACAGCTTTCTGCCCGAGCTTTCCATCAAAGGACAGGCTTCTTACAAGTTGTATGCAGAAGACAGCAACGAAATGCGTAAAGACATTCAGTATAACCCCAACAAATACCACGGCCCGAATCAGATGTGGCAAAAAGATACATTTGAAGATCAGGTAATGGGAGACATTATGTTGGAATACAAAAAGAGCTTTGGATTGCATAATCTAAACGTATTGGCCGGTTTCCACTCGGAACTTTACAAGTATAAATACACCATGGCTTACCGCAAGAACTTCCCCAGCAACAATCTGACAGACATCAACGCAGGTTCGTCAGACGGAGCCAAGGCCGAAGGTTATACACGCGAACTTGCCATGCTTTCTTGGTTAGGTCGTGTTAACTACGACTATGCAGGCAAATATCTTTTGGAAGCCAACATCCGTTACGATGGCTCTTCACGTTTTGCCGATGGCAACCGTTGGGGTGCATTCCCTTCATTCTCTGCCGGATGGAGAATCTCGGAAGAAGAATTCTTCGAATCCTATCGTGAAACAGTAAACAGCCTGAAGCTGAGAGCTTCATGGGGTATGTTGGGTAACCAGAACATCAACAGCGATTATTATCCAACCGTATCAACCATGACCTTAGGCAAAAACTACCCTATGGGTGGCAGCCTAGTATCAGGAGCTTATACTCAGTATGCAAAGAATCCGAACCTGAAATGGGAAGAAACAACTACCTACGGTGTAGGTATTGACATTGCACTGATCAACAAGCTGAACGTAACACTAGACTATTACAACAAGTCTACCAGCGGTATCCTTATGAAGGTTCCTACGGCAGAAACCTATGCGTTGGCCGACTTCTACGACAACGTAGGTAAAGTTGAGAATAATGGTTTTGAAATGTCGGTAGATTACAAAGACCGTTTCGGTAAAGTAGATTTCTCAGTAGGTGGTAACATCTCTTACAACCACAATGAAATCAAAAACCTGGGCGGTGTGGATGAAATGATTGAAGGTGGCGACGGCTATGTATCAATCAAAAGAGTTGGCGAAGCAATGAACAGTTTTTATGGTTACAGAACTGCCGGTTTGTACCAATCGCAGGAAGATATCAACAACTGGGCGACTTATGGAATCAGAAATGCCAAGATCCTTCCAGGGGATATCCGTTACGTAGATGTTACAGGCGATGGTAAGATCAACGCAGACGACCGTGTTATCCTTAATTCGAGCGATCCTAAATTTACATTCGGGTTCAACTTGTCGGCTCAATACGCCGGATTCGATGTAATGGCATTTTTCCAGGGTGCTGCCGGAGTTAAGGGTTACTTAGGTATCGAAGCCATCGGTTCTATCAACGGTGACGATGCAAAACCTGCTGCATTATGGATGGATCGCTGGACTCCGGAAAACAAGAATGCTAAATACCCACGTGTGGCAGAAACATTGAATGGTCCGAGCATGCCATCTACTACTTCCGATTTCTGGTTGCAGAATGCAAACTACCTGCGTTTGAAAAACCTTCAGGTAGGTTATACATTCAATAAATCACTTCTGCAACGTGTAGGTTTCTCTAAGTTAAGAGTATATTACAGTGCCCAGAACATTCTTACGTTCACCAGCTTCCTGAAAGGTTGGGATCCCGAAGCTCCTTCTGGCCGCGGTAACTTCTACCCACAGACTCAAGTAAACTCGGTGGGCTTAAATCTTACATTCTAATCCAATAAAAAGAAATTAAAATGAAAAAGTTATTATATACATTATTACTGGGACTGCCTTTACTTACAGGTTGTTCCGATTTTCTGGACAGGTATCCGGGTGATGCCTTGTCACCCAGTTCATTCTGGAAAACAGAAGCCGATGCCAAGTTGGCTCTTACAGGTTGCTACAGTCAGTTCACAAGCGGATGGGATATCATGTATTGGGATTGCGCTTCAGACAATGCTTACAACTTCCACATCCACGAAGGTTATCAGGTGTTGGGTAACAGCTCCATGTCTCAAAGTGATCCGGGTGCCGGTATGTTTGGCTTCCTGGATATCCGTGCATGCAACGAATACCTCGAAAACGAAGGAACCATTGCATTTGCCTCAGAAACTACCAGAGCACGTTACAGTGCCGAAGTACGCTGCATCCGTGCATTCCTTTATTTCCAAAAATCGTTCAATTACGGCGATTTTCCTTTCTTTACAAGCAATTTCAAGACACCCGAAGAGGCTAAAGTAGCACGTACTCCACAGTCGGAAATCTATGCTTTTGTAGAAAAAGAGTTGAAAGAAAGCATTCCTTCGTTGCCCGAAACTGCCGAAGCCGGCAGATTCAACAAAGGGGCAGCTCAAGCGTTGCTTATGCGTTTCTATCTTTATACCGGCGATCATGCCAAAGCATTGGCAACAGCCAAGTCTATCGAAGGATATTCTATGCCGGCGCTTTCGTTCGAAGAATCATTCCTGATGGCAAACCAGTATAATTCTGAAATGATCCTTACAACTGAATCGGTAGAAAACAACTATTCTTTCGACTTTACACCGTTCTTACCTAACAGTTCCAGCGGCTGGTCGTCTGTAGTTCCTACCCAATCGTTGGTTGATGCTTACGAAACAGCAGATGGTCTTACTATTCAGGAAGCACAAGCTGCCGGAACATATGATCCTACAAATCCCTATGTTAACCGCGATCCACGTTTGCGTGCCACGATTATCTATCCGGGACAGAACTTCAACGGTGGCATTTTCGACTCGGTAGATCCCAAAAGTCCGGACTTCACAGCAAGTGCTAACAATGCCAGCAAGACTGGTTATAACTTCAAGAAATTCTATTCAAACCTCGAACAGTTCCCGCAGAATTTCTGGAATACAGCTAAAAACTTCCCGGTATTCCGCTATGCCGAAGTACTGCTTACCATTGCAGAATGTAAAGTTGAGCTGAACCAGATCGACAACGAACTGTACGATGCAGTAGACCAGGTACGCACACGTGCAGGCATGCCTAAAGTTGACCGTGTTAAATATGCTACACAGGCGAAGCTTCGCGAATTGGTACGTCGCGAACGTCGTGTTGAATTCGCTTACGAAGGCTTACGTCGTTACGATGTGATCCGTTGGGGCATTGGCGAAATCGCTATGAAGGGCGAGCTGAGAACTTGTCCACGTGGTGAAGTACTGGATGAAGTAGCCGATCCTGCTACTGGCGACCATAAGGTTAATCTGAACAAAGCGTCCGACTTAATTGAAGTTCGCAAATTCCAGAATGGTAAAAGCGAATTGTTACCAATTCCTCAAAGCTCTTTGGATAAGAATGAAAATCTGACTCAGAATCCTGGTTACGATTTATAAGATATAAATTACAAAAAAGAGGCGGACCCCGATGGTATCCGCCTCTTTTGTTTCGTATATTTTGCAATAAATATTTACTCGCAGGAAATATACCAGCTGTACATCTTGTCAATTCCTTCTTGTATCTCTATCTGATGACGCCATCCCAGGGCATTGAGTTTGGATACATCGGTAAGCTTCCGCATCGTACCATCGGGCTTGTCGGCATTAAAACGGATCTCACCCTTATAGCCCACCCTTTGGGCAATCAGTTGAGCTGCCTCGCCGATGGATATCTCCTTCCCTGTTCCGATATTGATATGGCAATTGCGTACCTCGGGGCTTGTACCTTTCAGGTCGGCAAAATCCACTTTCTCCATAATGAAAACCGAGGCATCTGCCATCTCTTCACTCCAGAGGAATTCACGCAAAGGCTTGCCGGTACCCCACAATTCCACAAATGAATCGTGGATGCCATACTTGGTCAGCTTATCCAGGATATCACGCTGATCGGATTGTCCGGATACTCCTTCCACCGGCAGGCGGTCCAGATCCTTGCGCAGTGCGGTCCAGTCCCCCTGCAACAGACAATGCCCCAGATGTATCTTGCGGATCATGGCCGGCAGCACGTGACTCTTCTCCAGGTCGAAATTATCGTTCGGACCGTACAGGTTGGTGGGCATCACCGCAATATAGTTGGTACCATACTGCAAGTTGTAGCTTTCGCACATCTTCAACCCGGCAATCTTGGCTATGGCATAGGGTTCGTTGGTGTATTCCAGCGGACCGGTAAGCAGCGCCTCCTCCTTCATAGGTTGAGCGGCATCCCTGGGATAGATACAGGTGCTTCCTAAAAACAGGAGCTTCTTTACACCGTGACGGAAACTTTCGCCTATTACATGCTGCTGAATCTGCAGATTGTCTGCTATAAAATCGGCACGGTACA